>NZ_JAXGFT010000012.1:0-168729 GCF_041008785.1 Pseudophaeobacter sp. 1A16562
GGCGCCTGATAACAACCCCAACCGGGCCCCCCCCCGCGCCCGCTGGCCCCCTGCACTTGCGCACCCCCCCCTTCCGGGCGTGGGCCCGGCCCGCGCCCACCGCGGGCGGCCGGGCCCAACTCGCACGGTCTGATTTTCAATCAGGTCTTGCGCGGCGGGAGCATCTCCCTGCTTGAACTGCCTCTCCGTCAGGCCTACATTTTTAGCGAACAGAACCACGAGGATCCCACGCAATGCCCATGCAGGCCCATGAAATCGAAGAGCTTCTGCGCGCATCCTTTCCCGATGCCCAAATCCAGGTCGGTGGCACCGACGGCGTGCATATGTCCGCGATGGTCGTCGATGAAAGCTTTCGCGGCAAGAACCGTGTGCAGCAGCAGCGCGCCGTTTACGCGGCCCTCAAAGGCAAAATGGACGGCGCCAATGGTGAGTTGCACGCCCTCGCCCTGACCACCAAAGCGCCCGAGTAGCACACATGTCGCTGTTCATGTCCTTTCTGGTGGTCGGCGTTATTGTGATGACGGCAGTTGTTGCCGTCATCGGTCAACGACGCGCACCAACGGAAGAGGACGACAGCGACCCGGACTATCACACGCTGCGCTCGGACTATCAGTCCGGCATGGGCGGTGGATCTGTCAGGACCTGGAAGGTCCCCAAGGACCCGCAGGAATATGCCCGCCTCTTTGTTCCCAAAGACAAGAGCTGAGCGCGCAGAGCCTCACACATCCGTTCCCCGGCCCGGATTGGAATTCTCCACATTATTCCTTATATCTCGGGCAGCAGAACAACGGCACATCCGCCAGAAGGAAACGCAACATGAGCGACGCAAAAACCCGCATCGACGAAACCGTCAAATCCAACGACGTGGTGCTTTACATGAAAGGCACCAAGGACATGCCGCAGTGCGGCTTCTCTTCCCGCGTGGCCGGTGTTCTGAACTACATCGGCGTTGACTATACCGACGTCAACGTGCTGGCCGACGAAGAGATCCGCGCCGGGATCAAGGATTACTCGGACTGGCCGACCATTCCACAACTTTATGTCAAAGGCGAATTCGTCGGCGGCTGCGACATCATCACCGAAATGACCCTCTCCGGTGAGCTCGACGGCATGTTCGAACAGAACGGCGTCAGCTTTGACAAGGCCGCGGCGGATAAGATCCGCGAAGCCAACGGTTAAGCCGCACGACCAGACAACATGAAAAAGGCCTGTCCGCAGCACGCGTGACAGGCCTTTTTGCGTTTCGGATTCGCACATTCGGCGAGCGACATCGAAAACCGATCGCCCCCGACAGCACAGCGCCCCGCCGCCTATTGCGCGGCAGAGGCTTTTTCTTCGATCTCCTGCGCCATGGCTTCGGCGCGGGCGGCCAGTTCGGCCAGGGTTTCAGCCACCTGAGGGGGCACGACAGGTACTTCAATCCGCTCCGGCTCCGGCGCGGGCTGTGCCTTCAGCGCGGCCAGTTCCGCCTCGCGCTCAGCCAGGACCGCCTCGACTTCCTTGATGCGGTCCTCGACCGCTGCGGTCTTGTCCGCCAGCATCAGCCCCGCCATCAGCAGCATGCGCGCTTCGGGCATACGGCCAATCTGGTCCGACAGCACCTGCGCCTCATCATCCAGCATCTTGGCGGCAGAATGCAGATAACTCTCCTCGCCTTCCTGGCAGGAGACCTCGAAACCGCGGCCGCCAATATGAATGGTCACTTCGGGCATCAAATTTCCTCTCCTTCGGGCAGGTTGGGCGCTGCCGCCAGCAGCGGTTCAAGCCGGGCCAGAACCGCGTTCACCTGCGCCTTGTCACTCGCCTGCGCCGCGCGCAGACCGTCGATCTCGGCGGCCATCGCCGC
Source organism: Pseudophaeobacter sp. 1A16562 (assembly GCF_041008785.1). NCBI lineage: Bacteria > Pseudomonadati > Pseudomonadota > Alphaproteobacteria > Rhodobacterales > Roseobacteraceae > Pseudophaeobacter > Pseudophaeobacter sp. 1A16562. Next base: position 1,847 of record NZ_JAXGFT010000012.1, read on the forward strand.
ATTGATCAGCCCTGCATCGCCCAGCCCTTCGGCATTGGCTTCGCGCAGGGCAGCGTTGGATGTGCGGAGCTGTTCGTTGGCCAGGCGCAATTGCTGCAATTCCGTGTCCAGTCGCTGCAGCACCTCCTCGTCAGTGCCGCCGCTTTCACCATCTGCAGTTTCGGAAGCGGACGTTTCCTGAACGGATCCGGCTTCAGCCAGCTGAGCCGTGAGTTCCGCATTGGCGGCCTCGAGCTGTTCAATCCGGTCCTCGAGGCTTTCTTTCTCGGTGGCCGCCGAATTGGCTGCGCCTTCCATCTGCGCCTTCAGCCGCGCCACTTCCTGTTTCAAGGCTTCGGCCTGCGGGGCATTTGCAGCCTCATTCCGCAATAGCTCGAGCTCGGCCTGCATTGCAGCGATATCACCCGAGGCATCTGCCGTAGACGCCGCCGGTGCCTGCTCTTCCAGCTCTTTCAACCGCCCGCGCAGGACCTTGACCCGTTCGGTCAACTGGGCATTGGCGACCCGTTCTTCGTCCAGCGCCTGTTCCAGCGCGCTGGTATCGGCCGCCGCAACGGCCTTGGCCTCGGCCGAGCTGCGCGCTTGTTCAAGTGCGCCGACACCCGTCCCGATCCGGTCCATTGCGGCCAGGATCCGGCCCTGCAAGTCTTCAATCTGCTTCATGCCTGTCCCTCACCCGTCCATCTCGCTGGCGCGATCTTCGCGCTGCCTCCTGCCGTGCCGGTTTGCACCTCTGCTTTGCACCGCTGTGCGAATCGCACATGCCTGCCGATCATACGCGCAGCTTCACCCTTGCAGGAGTAAAACACCGCCTCTTTGCTTTCAAGCACTTGCAAGCGGTCCTTCGCGTTCGAAACACAGAAACGCCTGCCAACGCTTGATCTTTGCCCCATCACTGGTATTCAGCGGCTCATCAGCCTGCCAACCTAAAGGAACAGTTCAGTGGATCTGACAGCCCTGCGCACCGCAAATCCCGAGCATTGGAACAAGGCCGCGGCCATTCGCGCCCTGACCCTTGATGCCGTCGCTGCCGCAAACTCCGGCCACTCCGGCATGCCGATCGGCATGGCCGATGTGGCCACCGTCCTGTTTGAAAAGCACCTAAAATTCGACGTAAAGGCCCCAAAATGGGCCGACCGTGACCGGTTCATCCTGTCGGCAGGCCACGGCTCCATGCTGATCTATTCGCTTCTCTATCTCATGGGCGACGAGCAGGTGACGCTGGATCAGATCAAGAACTTCCGTCAGATGGGCGCGCTGACCGCGGGCCATCCGGAAAACTTCCTGATCGATGCGGTGGAAACCACCACTGGTCCGCTGGGTCAGGGCATCGCCAACGCCGTCGGCTTTGCCATGGCCGAAGAAATGCAGCGCGCCCATTACGGCAAGAAGGTCGTCGATCACAACACCTATGTAATCGCAGGCGACGGCTGCCTGATGGAGGGCATCAGCCAGGAGGCCATCGGCATTGCCGGTCGTCAGAAACTGGGCAAGCTGATCGTGCTGTGGGACAACAACAACATCACCATCGACGGCACCGTTGAGCTGTCCGACCGCACCAACCAGATCCAGCGCTTCAAGGCCTCCGGCTGGCACGTGCAGGAAATCGATGGTCACGATCCCGAAGCCATCGACGCGGCCATCACCGCCGCGAAGAAGGCGCAGAAACCCTCGATGATCGCCTGCAAGACGCATATCGCCCTTGGCCACGCCGCGCAGGACACCTCCAAGGGTCACGGCGCACTGACCGATGCCGAGCAGCTGAAAGCCGCCAAAGAAGCCTATGGCGCTCCGCTCGGCGCCTTTGAGGTCCCCGCCGAGGTCAAAGCCCAGTGGGAAGCCATCGGCACCCGTGGCGCCGCTGACCGCGCGGCCTGGGAGGCGCGCTTTGCCGAGCTGTCCAAGCAGAAACAGGAGCGGTTCAACCGCGCCTACGCGCTGGAAGCGCCGAAAAAGCTCTCTGCTGCAATCAAGGCCCTGAAAAAGCAGATTAGCGAAGAGCAGCCTAAGGTCGCCACCCGCAAATCCAGCGAAATGGCGCTGGCGGTGATCAACCCCTTGATGCCGGAAACCGTGGGCGGCTCGGCCGACCTCACCGGCTCCAACAACACCAAGACCGGCGATCTCGGCGTCTTTGACACCGACAACCGCAAGGGCCGCTACGTCTATTGGGGTATCCGTGAGCACGGCATGGCCGCTGCGATGAACGGCATGACGCTGCACGGCGGCATGCGCCCCTATGGCGGCACCTTCTTCTGCTTCACCGATTACGCGCGTCCGTCGATGCGTCTGGCGGCGCTGATGAAGACCCCGACCGTCTTTGTCATGACCCATGATTCCATAGGTGTTGGCGAAGATGGCCCGACCCACCAGCCGGTCGAACACCTGGCGATCTGCCGCGCAACCCCGAACACCTATGTGTTCCGCCCCGCCGATACGGTAGAGGCTGCAGAAGCATGGGAAATCGCGGTTACCGCCAAGGAAACGCCCTCGGTCATGGTGCTGACTCGTCAGAACCTGCCCACCGTGCGCACCGAGCACAAGCTGAGCAACCTCACCGAAAAGGGCGCCTATGTCCTGGCCGAGGCTGAAGGCAAGCGTCAGGTGATCCTGATCGCCACCGGTTCTGAGGTTGCGCTGGCGATGGAAGCCAAGGCCAAGCTGGAAGCCGAAGGTATCGGCACCCGCGTCGTCTCCATGCCCTGCATGGAGCTCTTCGCTCAGCAAGACGAAGCCTACCGCCGCAAGGTCCTGCCCGCAGGCCCCGTGCGTGTTGGTATCGAGGCCGCCGTGCGCGCCGGTGGCTGGGACCGCTGGCTGCTGGGAGAGCGTGGCCAGGAGAAGAAAGCCGCATTCGTGGGCATGGACCGGTTCGGCGCCTCCGCGCCGGCAGATGAGCTGTTCGAGAAATTCGGCATCACCGCAGAGGCCACCGTTGCAAAGGCAAAAGAGCTGCTTGGTTGATCTGCGGACCATCCGATCAATGAGACCAGAGGCGCCCCAACTGGGCGCCTCTTTTCATTTCCGACCCGTGAAGTGTGAAGCAAGAACAGACGTCAAGCTGTTGAGGCCAGGTCACAATATCGAAAGCACCGGATAACCCCGATGTGGCAACACTTGCGAATTCATAAATTTGGATGGGGTTGAGGCTGGTACCCAAGGCCGGACTCGAACCGGCACGCCCGTTAAGGCGGGGGATTTTGAATCCCCTGCGTCTACCATTCCGCCACTTGGGCCTCGGGGCTGTTGTTACCCAAGGCGGCAGATGAGGTCCAGAGCCAAACGCTGCCACATGGCATAATTCTGTGCAAACGCCTCTCGGTCCCCACCCGCATGTTGACCTTGCCGCGCCTGCGTGCAACCTCGGCGCCACTGGGGTTAAGGGCGGATGGTCAATGTTACGCAGGCTATATGATCGCACGATGGCGCTGGCGGATCATCCGCGGGCGCTGTGGTGGCTGGCCATCGTTTCTTTTGCCGAAAGCTCGGTCTTTCCGATCCCGCCAGATGTGCTGATGATCCCGATGATTCTGGCGCGCCCCTCGCGGGCCTGGTTGATTGCTCTGGTGGCGCTGATCTCTTCGGTTCTGGGCGGGCTTCTGGGCTATGCCATCGGTGCCTTCTTCTACGAAGGCATCGGTCAGCCCATCCTTGAGATGATGGGTAAGGCGGATGCCATGGAGGCCTTTAACACCCGGTTCAACGACTTTGGCTTCTGGGCGGTTCTGGGCGCGGGCATCACACCATTCCCGTTCAAGGTGATTACCATCATGTCCGGCTGGACCGGCATGCCGCTGGTGACCTTCGTTGCAACCTCTATCCTCGCGCGATCGCTGCGGTTTTTCGCGGTTGCGGCGCTGCTGCGCCTGTTCGGCGCGCCGGTACGCGCCTTTATCGAGCGGCGGCTCGGTCTTGTTTTCACGGCCTTTGTCGTGCTTCTTTTCGGCGGCTTTCTTGTGGTGAGATACCTATGACGTTCAGAACCTTCCTGATCCTGATTGCAGCAGGCGGATCCGCTGCCCTTTTGCTGGGGGCCTTTGGCTTTCAGTACATCGGCGAGATGCCGCCGTGTAAAATGTGCTACTGGCAACGCTATCCCCACGCCGCCGCCGTTGGCATCGGGGCGCTGGCGATCCTGATACCGGTCGCGGTGTTTCCCTACCTCGGCGCGTTGGCAGCGCTGGCGACCTCAACCATCGGGGCCTATCACGCCGGTGTCGAACAGGGCTGGTGGGAAGGACCGAGCGCCTGCACCTCGGGATCGATTACCGGGCTGACACCTGATCAGTTGATGGAGCAGATCATGGCCGCGCCGATGGTACGCTGCGATGAAATCCCGTGGGAGATGTTTGGCCTGTCGATGGCGGGCTGGAACGCGGTGATTTCTGCCGGACTGATGCTGATCTGGATTGCGGCCGCGCGGCAGCGTCGCTGAACACGACGAAACGGCAACGGGCGGTGCCCCCGCCCTGCCCCGCTCAGGTCTCTTTCTTGGTGGCCAGCAACAGATTGGTTTCGCTGGTCGACACCCCATCAAAGTTACGGATCTTCGCAAGCGCAGAATCGAGCGTCTCCAGCGTTTCCGTGCCGAGTTCCACGATCAGGTCCCAGCGGCCGTTTGTGGTGTGGATTGCACGCACCTCTGGCAGACCATGTAATTGCCGCGTGATCCGGCTGGCACCGCGTCCCTCGATCCCGATCATCATCAAGCCGCGCACAGGATCCCGGAGAACGTCCTCCTTCAGGACCACCGTAAATCCCAGGATGTCACCCCGCGCCTGGAGCCGTTCGATGCGCGCCCGCACCGTGGTGCGTGACAGGTTCAGCTCCAGCGCCAGATCGGACAGGGACGCCCGTGCATTGTGGCGCAGTGCCGCGATCAGCCTTTCATCCGTTTTGTCCAAATCCACCTCCATTACGTGAAATTGCTGCGCATTATGGCCAAAATATTGACTTTAATCCACCCCGAATTGGAGCTTCCCTGAAGGCTCGACACAATCGTGATGGAGATCCTTCCCCCGTGAGCACACAGAACTGCATTCTGATCGGCGCGCCGGTCGACAGTGGAAAACGTCGCGCCGGCTGCCTGATGGGACCCGATGCCTACCGCACTGCCGGATTGTCCAAGGCTTTGACCGATCTGGGCCATCAGGTGACGGACCTTGGCACGGTGACACCCGCAGCGCACCCGCCGGAGGAGGCGAACTCGCGGCTGTTCTCGCTGAACCAGACCATCGGTTGGACCAGCGCGCTCCGCGATGCTGCTGCATCCGCAATGGAGCAAGGCTTGCCAATTTTCCTTGGCGGTGATCACGCGCTGTCCCTTGGCTCGGTCATCGGTGTGGCCAATTACGCCGCCCGGCAGAACCGGCCCCAATTCGTGCTGTGGCTGGATGCACATACCGACTTCCACACGCCGCAAACCACCGACAGTGGCAATCTGCACGGCACGCCGGTTGGCTATTTCACCGGTCGCGAAGGCTTTGACGGGTTTCCCGCCGTGACGGATCCGGTGCCTGAGGAGAACGTCTGCATGTTCGGCCTGCGGTCTGTTGATACGCCGGAGCGGCAGGCTTTGGAGGGCAGCCGGATCCGTCGCCACGATATGCGCGACATTGACGAAAACGGTATCACTGGCCCCTTGGCCGCGTTTCTGGACCATGTGGCAGCCCAGAACGGCATGCTGCACGTGTCGCTGGATGTGGATTTCCTCGACCCCTCTGTCGCCCCGGCGGTGGGCACCACGGTGCCCGGCGGCGCCACGGTGCGCGAAGCGCATCTCATCTGCGAAATGCTGCATGATTCCGGGTTGATGACCTCGCTCGACCTTGTCGAACTCAACCCCTTCCTCGATGAACGCGGCCGCACCGCGCATCTGATGGTCGATCTCTGCGCCTCGGCCCTGGGCCGTCGCGTCTTTGACCGCCCCACACGGAGCTACCAATGACCAACCTCAACCCTTCCGCCAAGGCCATGGTGCCTTTTGTCAGCGTCGACAACATGATGCGCCTGATCCATCACACCGGCGTGGAAACCATGCTGCGCGACCTTGCTGCCTATGTCGAAGAGGACTTCCGCCGCTGGGAGCTGTTCGACAAGACCCCGCGCGTGGCAAGCCATTCGGACGTGGGTGTGATCGAGCTGATGCCCACCTCGGATGGGGAGGCATACGGATTCAAATACGTCAATGGTCACCCAAAGAACACCTCGGAAGGGCTGCAGACCGTGACCGCCTTTGGCCTCTTGGCGGATGTTTATACCGGCTATCCGGTGCTGCTGACGGAAATGACGATGCTGACAGCACTGCGCACGGCGGCGACCTCGGCCATGGTGGCCAAACATCTGGCGCCGAAGGGCGCAGACACCATGGCGATGATCGGAAATGGCGCCCAGTCAGAGTTCCAGACTCTGGCGATGAAGGCGATCTGCGGGCTGAAATCCGTGCGCCTTTATGATCAGGATCCCAATGCCACCGAAAAATGCGCCCGTAATCTGGCGGGCTGCGGTCTTGAAGTGGTGAAATGCAAAACCCCCGAAGAGGCCATCGAAGGCGCGCAGATCCTCACCACCTGCACCGCGGACAAACAATACGCCACCATCCTCAGCGACAATATGGTCGGCCCCGGCGTACACATCAACGCCATCGGCGGTGACTGCCCCGGCAAGACGGAACTGGCGGCTGGTATCCTGTCCCGGTCGGATGTCTTTGTGGAATTCCCACCGCAAACCCGCATCGAAGGCGAGATCCAGCAAATGCCCGAGGATTTCGAAGTCACCGAAATGTGGCAGGTGATCACCGGCCAGAAGCAAGGACGCCGGGACGACCGGCAGATTACCCTGTTCGACAGCGTCGGTTTCGCCATCGAGGATTTCAGTGCCCTGCGGTATATCCGCGACCAGATCAAGGACAGCGAATTCTTCATCGAACTCGACATGCTGGCAGACCCGGACGATCCGCGCGATCTGTTCGGCATGCTGCAACGGGCCGGAACCGCGCACCCCGCATAAACGGCGGGTCAGGCCTCCAGTTCGGAATCCCAGTAAAGAAAGTCCATCCAACTGTCGTGCAGATGGTTGGGTGGAAACTTGCGCCCGATGTTACGTAGCTCCTCGGCGCCGGGGCGTTTGGGCGCCTTGCGCAGGTGCATCCCGGCCCGGTGCAGCGATTTTGACCCCTTGCGCAGGTTGCACCTTGAACAGGCCGCGACGACGTTTTCCCAGCTGGTCACGCCGCCAGCAGCGCGGGGCACCACGTGATCGAAGGTCAGATCCCCCCGCGCGCCGCAGTACTGACAGCAGAATTCATCCCGCAGAAATAAATTAAAGCGCGTGAAGGCCACGCGCTTTTGAGGTTTGACATAATCTTTGAGGACGACAACCGACGGTATTCGGATCTGCGTACTCGGGCTGTGCACCACGGTGTCATACTCTGCCACGATCGCCACCCGGTCCAGCCAGGCTGCCTTGACCGCATCCTGCCACGGCCACAGCGACAGCGGATAATAGGAAAGCGGCCTATAGTCCGCATTCAGTACCAAGGCCGGGTGCTGTTTCAGCGCCCCGGGGTCCCGTACAAAGTCTGTTCTGAAATCGCCGTCCATTCTAAACGTCTTCCTCGCCCTGCCTGCCCGTTACCTGACACCAGAGCGGGGAACCCGCCCCAGTCTGAGATTAACTATATATCGCGGTAGAAAGCTGGCAAGCCCCTTGCGCGCTACAACATCTCGAAGTCAGGCATAGGCCGATTCCGTGACAGACAGGTAACGGGCCTGCTCAAGAAACTTGCGCCTTTCACATGCGAGGCCTATTGCGGCGCCATGACCCGGCTTATCCGCTTTAACAAACCCTTTGACGTTCTGCCCCAGTTCACCGACCGCAGCACCGAGGGCGGCCCCCGCAAGACGCTGAGCGATTTCATCGATTGCCCCGGCGTTTACCCTGCGGGCCGTCTGGATCGTGACAGCGAGGGGTTGATGCTGCTGACGGATAATGGCCGTCTTCAGGCTTGGATCAGCGATCCGCGCAACAAGATGGCAAAGACCTATTGGGTGCAGGTCGAAGGCACACCGGATGAGGCCGCGCTGCAGGCCCTGCGGCAGGGGGTGGAGTTGAAAGACGGGTTGACCAACCCCGCCAAGGCGCGGCGGATTGATGAACCTGCGGGCCTCTGGGCACGCACTCCCCCGATCCGGGTCCGCAAATCGGTGCCCGATGCATGGATCGAGCTGACCATTACCGAGGGGCGCAACCGGCAGGTCCGCCGGATGACCGCTGCGGTCGGCCACCCCACCTTGCGGCTGATCCGTTTTGCTATTGGCGCCTGGACCCTGGATGGGCTGGCGCAGGCCAAATGGGAAGATCTGGAACCGCCAAAGGTCCCGGGACGACCAAAACCCGCACAGCTACCCAACCGCCGCGCGCAGGCCCGCCGGGCCAAGGAAAAAGCCAAAGACACCGAGCAAAAGAAAACGGGCGGCAAGCCCCGAAAGCCCCGCCGCCCGTCCTAAAATCTTCCTGTTCGGCCCCTCCGCCGGTCAGAGGCTCAGCTTGTCCCGCATGAAGGCGAGCGCGACGCTCAGCCCGTCGGGCGCAATGCCATGGCCGGTGCCCTTCTGAATATGGGCAAAAACGTCCTGAAATCCGGCTTCCTGCAGAGCCTCGGCGGCCTCGGGCAGGGATTGCACCGGCACCACGTCATCCGCATCGCCATGCACGAGCAGCACCGGCATCCGGCTAACCACCTCGTCCTTAAAGGTGTCTGGGCTCAGCAGACGACCGGAAAAGGCAACGATCCCGGCCACCGGATCCTCGCGGCGCGGTGCCACGTGCAGGCTCATCATGGTGCCTTGCGAGAAGCCGAACAGCACCACCTGCTCGGGCAGTACGTCCTCATCCACCATCAGCGCGTCGAGGAAGGCATTCAGATCCTCGACGGCGGCCTGCATGCCGCGCATGCTTTCTTCCTCGGAGGATCCATCGATCCAGGGGATCGGGAACCACTGATAGCCCATCGGCGCCCCGGCGCAGTTTTCGGGCGCATCAGGCGCCACGAACAGCGTGTCCGGCAGGTGCTCGGCCAGCGGATCAGCCAGCCCCAACAGGTCGGCTCCATTGGCGCCATAGCCATGCAGAAACACCACAACCGAGCGGGTTGAGCCGGAAAGCGGCTCTTTGCGGCCAGCAGTCAATACACGAGTCATCGGATCCCTTCCCTGTCCTTCTTCACATGGTAATAGGCCCAGAGAACCCGTGCCGCAACCGCGCGCCAGGGCGACCAGTCTTCGGCCATTTTGCGCAAGGCGCGTTCCTTGGGACGTTCCGGCAGATCGAACAACAGCCGCGCGCCCTCCTGCAAGGCCAGATCGCCGGGCGCGAAGACATCCGCCCGCCCTAGCGCAAACATTGCATAGATTTCCGCAGTCCAGACCCCGATGCCGGAAACTTCGGTCAGGATCGCCACGACTTCCGCATCCGGTTTACTCCGCAAGGCATTGAAATCGATAGAGGCCTCCGCCAAAGCCCGCGCATAGCGGACCTTTTGACGGCTAAGCCCGGCTGCGCGCATTTCCTCGTCGCTGGCCGCGATGATCGCATCCGGTTCGGTCAGCCCCGCATTGGACATCCGGGTCCAGATCGAGGCCGCCGAAGCAATGCTGAGCTGCTGGCCCACGATGGCATTCAACAACTCCGCAAAACCATCAGGATGGCGCCGCAGTGGCAAAGTTTCGATCTGGGCCAACGCATCGGCAAAGCGTGGGTGCCGCGCCGCCAGCCATTCCGCGCCCTCGGTAACGCATGCATCGCTGTGAATAATCCGGCCAACACCGTGTTCCGTGATGACACGGCTTTCTGTATCTGTGTGTGACGCCACGTCACGTTTCCTTCATCTGTTAATTTTCACAAAACTGCCGACGGAGCCCGATGAGGCGCGCCTGGCGTCTTGTTCCCGCTCACATTCAGGGTTACGCATCCCACATGACACAGACCATGACCACCCCCACCGACGACAGAGTCGCCAAGAAGAATGTTGCCATTCTCGTGATGGCGCAGGCCTTCCTCGGCGCTCAGATGCCGATGATCTTTACCATTGGCGGCCTCGCGGGGCAGTCGCTGGCCTCCAACCCCTGTTTCGCCACCTTGCCGATCTCACTGATCGTCGCCGGGTCGATGATGGCAGCAACGCCGATTTCGGCGATCATGCAGCGCTGGGGCCGCCGCGCGGGCTTCTTTACCGGAGCGCTGTTCGGAGCGCTCGGCGGCATCGTTGGCGCCTATGGTCTCTATCTCGGCTCATTCCCTGTGTTCCTGCTCGGCAGCCTTCTGACTGGTGTCTACATGAGCGCGCATGGTTTCTACCGCTTTGCTGCCGCCGATACCGCGTCCGAAGAGTTCCGTCCCAAGGCGATTTCCTACGTGATGGCGGGCGGGCTTTTGTCGGCCATCATCGGCCCACAGCTGGTCAAGGCGACCAGCCAGGCCTTTGTCATCCCCTTCTTCGGAACCTATATGGCGGTGATCGCGGTCAACGTGCTGGGCGCGGCGCTGTTTCTGTTCCTGAACATCCCGAAACCGCCGGTCCCCAGCCATGACGCCCCCAAGGGCCGCAGCCGTGTCGAGCTGCTGAAAACCCCGGTGATCGCGGTGGCGGTGATCTGCGCCATGGTTTCCTACGCGCTGATGAACCTGGTGATGACCTCGACCCCGCTGGCCGTGGTCGGCTGCGGCTATACCGAAGGCAACGCTGCCGATGTGGTGACCTCTCACGTGCTGGCGATGTATGTGCCCTCCTTCTTTACCGGTCACCTGATCGCGCGTTTCGGCGTGGAGAAGATCGTTGCCGCGGGTCTGGTCATTCTGGCCGGCGCGGGCGCCGTGGCGCTACAAGGCGTCGACCTCGGAAACTTCTTCATCGCGCTTGTCCTGCTTGGTGTTGGCTGGAACTTCGGCTTTATCGGCGCGACCACCATGCTGGCGGGCGCGCATGAGCCGCACGAACGTGGCCGGATGCAGGGTCTGAACGACCTTCTGGTCTTTGGCGGTGTCACCATGGCCTCGCTCGCCTCGGGCGGTCTGATGAACTGTTCGGGCGGCTCGCCGGTGGATGGCTGGAGCGCGGTCAACATGGCGATGGCGCCCTTCTTGGTGCTGGCCGGTGGCGCGCTGGTCTGGCTCGCCCTGCGGCCCAAGCGGGTCTGACAGTTTCATTCAGCCAAAATTCAAAAAGCCGCCCCGTGGGGCGGCTTTTTTGTGTTCGCTTGCAGAGACCCACGGGCTCAAACGCACCCGTCTACCAGCGCCCCAGTGCGGCCCGCATCATCAACCCGCTGCGGCGGCGGAACTCGCTGGTGCCAAGCGTACCTGCTGCCACCCGCTCCGGCTCGCGCATTGCTTGTTTCAGAATGCTGCGCGCTTGCCAGCCCGCCAGCATCCCCGGGGCCGCTGCACCCGACACGCTACCACGGGACCGCCGCGCTTGCTCAAGGTATTGGTATCCCTTTTCCGCCAGCTGCTGCACACCCTTTGGTGTGCCATCCAGTAGCGGCACGCGCTTTTGTTTCTCCAGCTCGGGGATCGCGCGCAGCCAGTTGGCAATGCCCATCCCGCGCCCAAAGGCGCGCACGGTTTCTTCCTCCGCATCCCCCAATGAGGCCGCCGCCATCCACAACAGGCTGCCCGAGGTGGCATCGATATAGGTATCAAACGCCGCCTCGTCCTCGAACGGATCGCGGTAGATGTCCCAGCGCCGCGCCTCGGCCATGGCGTCGATCTCTTTCGCCAGTTCGGGCCGCAGCAGCCGCCCCAGCGGGGTCGCCACATAGTGACGGCGCACCTGCTTCGCCTCTGCGATTTCGGCGCCGACATCGCGCCACCATTGCACCCGCATCTCTGCGATCATGCTTTCCTGGCTGGCCCAGGGCGCGCGGGAGAGTTCAAGATTGAAGGCATAAAGCGCGAACAGAAGCGGACGCGCGGCAACGGGCGCCGCCATGGTCGCCATGAAGCGGTCCGGATCGCCCTGCCGGACCAACTCGGCGCAGCCTTTCAGATCGTCGTCAAATTCCATTTAGGAACTCCTTCACGGCCATTGCAGTTTCCGGTGCATCGACGATGCCAAGATGGCCGACACCCGGAATGATGCGATAGCTCCCCCGGTGCGTCACTGGCGCCATCAGTGGCTCATAGCCCTCCGCGACAAAGGCTTCGTCTTTTTCCCCTGCCATTACAAAGAATTCCGGAAGAGCCCTAATGTCCGCCAGATAGTCGCTTCGCGGTGCGTATGAGGTGTTGAGCCGATAGGAATATTCCGTCGTCGCCAGATGCCCCAGCGGTCCGTCCAGAACCTGTTTCGGCATCGCGAACTGGATTACGGTCAGGTGATTGAACCACGTGATCCCCAAGGCATTCAGCATCGAAAGCCCGATGATCCGGCGCGTCAGCGGCTGCGCCCATCCGCCCGAATTCTTGCGAGTTGTCGGGGCGTTATACTTCAGGAACGGCGCCAGAAGAACGGCGCGGTCCAGCATGACCCCATGTTGCCCCCCGGCAAAGCGCACCACCAGCCCGCCGCCCGAGGAATGCCCGAGCAGAACAACTTTCTGCCGCGGTTGCACGCGGGCTGCGATCAGGTCCGCAAGGTCATCCTCCAGCTGGCCAATATACTCCACATCACCACGCCGCCCTGGGGCGGCTCCGTGCCCGCGCAGATCCGGCACCAGAACATGTCCTGCGATGTGCGGTGCAAGCGTGGCATATTGCAGCCCATTCCAGCCGGAACCATGCACCATGACCACCAGCGGCCCGGCGCCGTTGTCGAAGCTGCGCACCTGCAGCGGATAGCCATCCCGCATCGGAACGGTCTCCGGCTCTGGCATGTCCGGCCCCGCAGAGACCGCAGAGAAATCCAGCCTCTTTTCCTGCGCCGCAGGCAGCATATCTGCAGGCCTCTGCGACAGGATCAAAGCAAAGGGCAGCACCGCCGTGATGGCCAGACCGATAGCCGCCGCCCGGATCAGCGCTTCCATCATGCTTCCGGCGCGCAGTCGCGTATCAGCTTCCAGCGGATCGCATCCAGCAGCGCCTCGAAAGAGGCGTCGATGATATTCGGGCTGACGCCGACCGTGGACCAGCGGCGGCCCTGATTGTCGGCGCTGTCGATAACCACACGCGTCACCGCTTCGGTGCCGCCCTGAGTGATGCGCACCTTGAAGTCCACCAGACGCATATCGTCGATCACCTCGGAGTAACGCCCCAGATCCTTGGCCAGCGCCTTCGCCAGCGCGTTGACCGGGCCGCGGTCGCTGCCGGTTTCATCCATGGATTCGCTGACCGACAGGCGTTTTTCGCCGTCCACCTTCACAACAACGACCGCCTCGGAGAGGCTCACCATCTTGTTGTACTTGTTCTTGCGCCGCTCAACCGTGACCTTGTAGCGCTTCACCTCGAAGAATGTCGGCAGTTGCCCCAGCTCCTCGCGCGCCAGCAGCTCAAACGAGGCCTGCGCCGTGTCGTAGGAGTATCCTTCATCCTCACGCGCCTTGATCCGGTCAAGGATCCGTGCCAGTGCCGGATCGCCCTTTTCCACGTTCAGCCCGGCGTCGGTCAGCCGCTTGCGCAGGTTCGACTGACCGGCCTGATTGGACATGGGAATGATGCGCGCGTTGCCCACCAGTTCAGGCTGGATATGCTCATAGGTCGACGGATCCTTCAGGATCGCGCTGGCGTGCAGACCCGCCTTATGGGCAAAGGCCGAGGCCCCGACATAGGGCGCCTGCTTCATCGGCACCCGGTTGAGGATATCATCCAGCATCCGGCTTTGTTGCGTGAGGCTGGTCAGCGCCTCAAGGCTGACGCCGGTCTCGAACTGGCTGGCGTAGGGTTCCTTCAGCAGCAGCGAGGGGATCAGCGTCGTCAGATTGGCATTGCCACAGCGTTCGCCCAGCCCATTCAGCGTGCCCTGCACCTGCCGCACGCCCGCATCCACGGCCGCCAGCGAACAGGCCACGGCGTTTTCTGTGTCGTTATGCGTATGGATGCCCAGACGGTCCCCGGGGATGCCTGCAGCGATCACCTCGGTCACGATGCGATGGACCTCGGCGGGCATGGTGCCGCCGTTGGTGTCGCACAGAACCACCCAGCGCGCGCCCGCATCCAGCGCCGCACGGCAGGCGGCCAGCGCATACTCCGCATTGTCCTTGTAGCCATCAAAGAAATGTTCGGCGTCAAAAAGCGCCTCGCGCCCCTCGGCCACGATATGCGCCACCGAGGCGCCGATATTCTCAAGGTTCTCTTCCAGCGTGATGCCGAGCGCGGCCGTAACGTGGTAATCGTGTGATTTTCCGACTAGGCAGACCGTATCGGTTCCCGCGTTCATCACTGCCGCCAGAACATCGTCATTGGCAGCCGAGCGCCCTGCCCGTTTCGTCATTCCAAAGGCCGCCAGCCGCGCGCGGGTTTTCGGCGCCACCTCGAAAAAGGCACTGTCGGTCGGATTGGCGCCGGGCCAGCCACCTTCGATGTAGTCGATACCGAGATCATCCAGCGCTTCGGCGATCTGCTGCTTTTCCGCGGTCGAGAACTGCACGCCTTGCGTCTGCTGACCATCGCGCAGCGTGGTGTCGTAAAGGTAGAGACGTTCTTTGCTCATTCCTGCCTCGTTGTGTTCGCCGGGCGGCGCCCGGCCCGGGGTGGGCGTAAAGCGCCCGCCCATGGGACGGGTCGGGCGCTGCCCGGAGGCGTGCTCCGGGCGGGTCGGATCAGATCTCGTCCAGCTTGGCCGGATCAAACCCCGGCCCCGGTACCAGTTCGACGCCTGTCTTGCTCATCCGGACTTCCAGTCCTGCGTCCATATAGGCCGTCTTCAGTCGATCCACTTCAGAGAAGTCCTTGGCCTCCATGGCAGTCTGACGGACCTCAAAAAGGCGCGTCTCATGTTTCGTCAAATCAGCCGAAGGAGCATCTGCCCAGTGACCTGTTTCCGGCAGCAAAAGCCCAAGGACATTGGCAGTCGCGACAAAATCTGCTTTGGAAACCGGCCCCTCTGGCGTCTCCACCCCGTTTTCAATAGCCCTTGCCATCGCTCTTAGGCGCTGAATTGCGAGCGGGGTATTTAGATCATCAAATAGAGGTAGCAATTCAATTTCACTGGGCTTTCCGGGCTCGGCATCCCCTGAAATACGCCTCCATTTACGGAGTGTTCTCTCGGCTTGCTCAGCCTTTTCCGAAGTCCAATCCATCGGCTTCCGATAGTGAGTTTCTAAGAACACAAACCGGATCACCTCACCCGGAATACCCTGCTCCAGCAGATCATGCACGGTGAAGAAATTGCCGAGCGATTTCGACATCTTCTTGCCTTCAACCTGCAGCATCTCGTTGTGCAGCCAGTAGTGGGCGAACTCCCCTTCGGGATGGGCGCAGCAGCTTTGGGCGATCTCGTTCTCATGGTGCGGGAACATCAGGTCGTTGCCGCCGCCGTGGATGTCAAAGGTGTCGCCCAGCAGCTCGTAGGACATGGCAGAGCATTCGATATGCCAGCCGGGGCGTCCGCGTCCCCAAGGGCTGTCCCAACCGGGCAGATCATCGGTTGACGGTTTCCACAGAACGAAATCCATCGGGTTCTTCTTATAGGGCGCGACCTCGACGCGTGCGCCCGCGATCATGTCGTCGACCGAACGGCCCGAGAGCTTTCCATAGCCCTCACGCCAGCTGTCGACGGCGAAAAGCACATGCCCCTCGGCGGCATAGGCGTGGCCCTTGGTGATCAGATCCTCGATCATTGCGACCATCTGGGGAATATATTCCGTTGCCCGCGGCATGTGGTTCGGCTCCAGCGCGCCAAGGGCGCCCATGTCATCCAGGAACCACTGGGTCGTCTCGGCGGTGATCTCACCAATCGCGCGGCCGCTTTCGGCAGCGCGCGCGTTGATCTTGTCGTCCACGTCGGTGAAATTGCGGGCATAGGTCACGTGATCCGCACCATAGACGTGCCGCAGCAGCCGATAGAGCACGTCGAACACCACGACAGGCCGTGCGTTGCCCAGATGCGCCCGATCATAGACCGTGGGGCCACAGACATACATCCGCACGTTTTCCGGATCGATCGGAGTGAAGACTTCTTTCTTGCGGGTCTTCGTGTTGTGCAGTTTGATCACCGGTTGGGTCACTGTATCGGTCGTCGTCATGACAGCTCCTTTGACAGGCACGGGCGTGCAGGGCTCAAGGCCAGGCGCACGGGGGCGCAGCGCGGGCTTAGCAAGTTGTCAGTTGGAAGGGAACGACAGAAACCAGCCCGCTGTGAAATTCAGCAGGTAATGCAGCAGCTAATGGAGATAGGCGCGGCGGTTCGGGTCATGGGATGGCTGTTAGCACGCCCCGGCCCCGCCGCCAAGCATTTCGCAATGCTATGCTGGCTCTTTCTGCCCATGGTCTCGCCAACCCTTTGCAGACCCGGTGCCGCCTTCAAAACCGGAACGCGGCCCGCACTGACAGGATATCGCCGCCCTGGCCCGCAAGCGCATTTGCCGAGTCGACATCATGGTGCAGAAATTCGCCGGTCATCTGCAACACCCGGTTCACCGAGACCCGCAACCCGAGACCAAAGACCTGGCTCGGCGCCAGACCAGAGGACGCACCGTGCTGAACCTCGCCCAGCGTGACATAGCCAAGGGCATCGCCAAAATCGTATCCGGCCCGCAGATGCAGCTGCTGACTGTCCGACTGCCTGCCAAGACCAGTAATATCCAGACCGCCGCCCTGACGGACCGTGCCACCAAGGACAAGCTCACCATAATCATGATCGAAGCCCGCCTGCAGCGCGGCAGCCCCGTTTGACTGCAGCCCCGACCGAGCGACATATGCACCATTACCGCCGGATCCCGCCTGCCCCAAAGAGCGTGCCACAAAGGAGGTGGACCAATCCCCTGCCGCTGCGGGAATGGCCAGCGCAAGCCCGGTCATCGCCCCGATGACACTGGTGCTGAGATGATGAAGCTTGAAAACCCCTGACATTGTTTCGGTCCTGTTTTCGCACCCGTATCGGTACGGTATTTTACGCCAGTGATGGCGCGGCATCCCCGTGATCCAGCTTGTCAAAAATCTCTTAACACTTTGTTCCCGTATCGCGTGTGCTGAGGTCATTCCCTCGCAAAATCACCGCTTCGTTATAACGTTTTGAAAACAAGCTACTTTCCCACCGTAAAATTTCCAGAACATTCCCCAGCCCTTGCGCGG
Source organism: Pseudophaeobacter sp. 1A16562 (assembly GCF_041008785.1). Classification (NCBI taxonomy): domain Bacteria; kingdom Pseudomonadati; phylum Pseudomonadota; class Alphaproteobacteria; order Rhodobacterales; family Roseobacteraceae; genus Pseudophaeobacter; species Pseudophaeobacter sp. 1A16562. The sequence continues at coordinate 19,073 of NZ_JAXGFT010000012.1, forward strand.
CGTCCCCGCGCAACCCTCCATCGTCCGAGCGCGCTCGTGAAATAGATGACGTTTTTTTCACATCGGTCGCAAACACGATAGTTTTGCCTTGTCGCGCTGCCATCCTGAGAGCGTGAAGGGAGGGCGCACGGATGCAGGAGGAGCAATGCTTGGTCAGTCTGGTCTGGCGTACCATCGGCGCCGCGCGGGGTCTTGCCGCGCGCGGTCGGCCAAGATCGGGTTATCCGCTTAACAAAAGAAGGTAACCCTATCTATTCACGGAATTTTCCATGACTTCTGATCCGACAATCCGCACCAATTTACGCAGCGGTGGGCGTGCGGCCCGCCGCGCCGCGCGCGCCGCGCCGCTGGACCGCGCCCTCCGTCCCATCCGCCCCGGTATGTCCGGCGGCGCCTATTCGCCCCTGTCACAGGCCGATGTGGAGAAAATCCACCACGCAGCGCTGGACGCGCTGGAGCGGATCGGCCTTGCCGACGCCCCACAAAGTGGCATTGATAGCCTGACCGCTGCGGGCTGCACGCTGGGCAGCGACGGGCGCCTGCGTTTTCCCCGCGCCTTGGTCGAAGATACCCTGGCCCACGCCAACCGATCCGTCACCCTGTTCAGCCGCGACGGGCAGACCGACCTAAACCTCTCCGGCACCCGGGTGCACTACGGAACGGCGGGCGCAGCGGTCCATATGGTTGACGTCGATGGGCGCGCCTATCGCGAATCCACCCTGCAGGACCTGCATGACGCCGCACGGATCTGCGACGCGCTTGACAATATCCATTTCGTACAGCGCCCCATGGTGGCCCGGGACATTACCGACAGCCGCGAACTTGACCTCAACACCATCTACGCCTGCTGTTCGGGAACCTTCAAACACATCGGCACCTCATTCACCGACGCGAGCTTTGTCACGCCCGCCGTGGAGATGCTGCACATGATCGCAGGTGGCGAGGAGAAATGGCGCGAACGCCCCTTTGTCTCCAATTCCAACTGCTTTGTGGTGCCGCCGATGAAATTCGCCACTGAAAGCTGTCTGGTGATGGAGGAATGCATTCGCCACGGCGTTCCTGTCTTGCTGCTGTCGGCGGGAATGGCTGGGGCCACTGCGCCATCAACCATCGCGGGCGCGATCGTGCAGGCAGTGGCTGAATGCCTGGCAGGGCTAGTTTACGTCAACGCCGTAAGCCCGGGACATCCTGCGATTTTTGGCACCTGGCCATTTGGGCTGGACTTGCGCACCGGCGCTATGACCGGCGGATCGGGTGAACAGGCGTTGCTGACGGCGGGCTGTGCACAGATGCACCGTTTTTACGGCCTGCCCGGCGGCGCGGCGGCGGGGATCGCGGATGCAAAATTGCCGGACATGCAGGCGGGATGGGAGCAGATGTGCTCCAACGTCATGGCCGGCCTTTCCGGCCTCAACATGGTCTATGAGGCCGCCGGAATGCACGCGTCGCTACTGGGGTTCTGCCACGAATCCTTGATCCTTGGCGATGATCTGATCGGCCAAGCCCTGCGCTGCGTGCGGGGGATCGAGGTGACAGATGAAACCCTGGCGCTGGATCAAATCGCCGAGGTTTGCCTTGGTGGCAGTGGTCACTATCTTGGAACGGCGCAAACCCTGTCACGGATGCAGGCCGACCATGTCTATCCAACCCTTGGGGATCGCACCTCCCCCAAGGAGTGGGAGGAAAAGGGGAAGCCGGATCTGTTGCACAAGGCACGGCAGCGGAAGGAGGAGATCCTGTCACGCCGAAGCCCGGCGCGCCTTCCCCCGGATCTGGACCGGGTCATAAGGGAGCGGTTCCTCATCCATTTGCCCAGTTAACACAGCGCGAGCACCTGAGGGTCTCAGGCATTCCGATGCTCGCACCTAGTGTTGGGCTGTCGAATGGTCCATATAGGGGAGCGTCCGCTGCGGAGAAAGCAGCGCCCTGTTGGAGCATACGATGACAACTCCCTCCCAATTATCCGCAATCGTGACCATCCACGATCAGGACCTTCTTCTGCAGTATGAAGCTGAGAACAAATTCCAAACGATTGGGTGCCCTGTCACCTATATGTTCGTAGGCAAAGGGCCGGTAGATAAGGTTCGCGCCATGGATCCCGTCATCATTGCCCGGGAACAGGCTGACAATATTGAGGATTACAAATTCCTCGTAGACTTCACGTCTTGGTACGCCTGCATCAATAACGCTGTCCCCCTGACGGAATTTGTTGCGCTTATTCAATACGATGTAACCGTAAGCGAAAGTTTCTCCAGCGCCACGCTGTCCCAGCTTCAAACCGATCCAGACGCGGTGCTGGGATATAGCCCTGTCCCCATGGCAGATCGGAATTTTATCCGTGACAACATGGGTTACGCGCCCCTGCGTGAGGCCGTGAAGAAGGTGTATGGGTTTGACATCAAACCGATCCTGCGCAGCCACATGGCCTCAGCAACCGACAAGAACTGGCCTGCCACAAACAACGTGGCTATGCGCCGCGATACGCTGTCCGATTTCGTGCGTTGGTTTACGCCGCTTGGCCTTGCGATGGGAAACAGCCGCCCGTCCGGGCATGCGTTCGAGCGCGCCATCAAACTGTTTTGCATTTTGACAGGAAGGCACAACCTGTACGACCGTGAGGTTTTGCAGCATTTCCAGATGAACTCCCACGAAACGCAGGATTTCAAAAAGGATACCGGGCGTCTGCACCAACTGCTGGCCCGAAACTCTAGAGAGCCTTGATCCTTTGGCGCAGGTATTCAAGATAACCTGAAAGGGATGTGGAGGCGGCGAATTTCTGGCGGACATAGCGCAATTCTTTTTGGCGCAGCGATTTTGAGACGCTGGCGCTGACCTGCCCCTCGTGTATCCGGTTCACCACCAGGGTCTGCGGCAGGATCACCGGATCGCCAAGCGCATCCCACAGCCGTTTGTAGAGGTCCACATCCATCAGCCAGATCAGGTTTTCATCAAACAGCTGCATACGGCTGCGCCGCATTGCCAGCACCGATGGGCTTGAGACGGTGTTTTTGCCAAACTGCAGCTTCTCAGTCAGTCGCGGCACCATGGGGCGTTCAACCGCCCCGCCATTGCGGCTGATACCCGAGCCACACAACAGCCAGTCGCCCCCCCCATCCATCGCTTCAACAATATCACCCAAGGCACGGCTTCCATTCAGGAAATCGTCCTGAAAAAGCACTTTGATGATATCACCGGATGCGTGATCCAGGGCATTGTTCACATTGGCCGATGCCTGCCGTGGTGCATCGTGGTTCCAGATGTGGCGTATGGTCAGACGATCCGAGAAAGCGGCGCAGACATCTGCCACCGCCGTGTCATCGGATTGGTCCGAAACGACAACCTCGAAATCGCGAAAGCTTTGCCCTGTCAGAATCTCCAGCGACTGAGCCAGATACTCTGCACCCTTGCCCCCCATGCCATAGGCCGGAATGCAGATACTTATGGCAGGCATGGCGTTTCTCCGGGGCTTGTTGGACTGCACTCTTGGCCTAGCAAAGAGCCGCGCCAAGGCCAAGCGGCAGAACGGGGAAACGGATACCTCACAGGAAAAAGCCCCCTCCGATGCGGAGGGGGCGAGTTTCGCCAATCAGGCTCATTAGTGTACCGCCCGCGTTTTTTTGCCTGGGCCTTCTTGGCGTCCAGGGCGAGCGCACTCGCCCCCGATCTGGTCTCAGCTGCAGCCCGAAGTGGCGCCGCAGGTGTTGCATTTCATGCAGGTGCCGTTGCGCACCAGCGTGTAGTTGCCGCATTCGCCGCAGGCCTCGCCCTCGTAGCCCTGCATCTTGGCCTTGGTGCGGGCGTCCATGCCGGTCACCGTAACCGAAGCCGTTTCCGTCACCGTTGCGCTTTCAGTCACCTCCGGCACCAGTGTTTGCAGCGCAGTCACCGGGTCAGCACCGGTGCCAAGCGGCGCGATCCCGTCCAGCACGGTCTGCCCGCCGTTCAGCACCACAAGTTCCTGCGGCAGACGCTTGCGCAAGTACCCGGTCGAGGAGATCTGCTTCAGCACCTCCAGCGAGCGGGTTGCGGCGCTTTCGCTCAGCTCGGTGACGTTGGAGACGCCCTCTTCCTCACCGCGACCGATATCATCGAATGCGGGGCCTTCGGGTTTCACGTGCGCGAGGTCGGTGCGATCCAGGTAGCTGACCGCCAGTTCGCGGAAAACATAGTCGAGGATCGAGGTTGCGTTCTTGATGCTGTCGTTGCCCTGCACCATGCCCGCCGGTTCGAACTTGGTGAAGGTGAAGGCATCGACGAACTCTTCCAGCGGCACGCCATATTGCAGGCCAACAGAGACGGCGATGGCAAAGTTGTTCATCATCGCCCGGAAGCCAGCGCCTTCCTTGTGCATGTCGATGAAGATCTCGCCAAGGTTGCCGTCTTCATACTCGCCGGTGCGCAGGTAGACCTTGTGCCCGCCGACAACCGCCTTCTGGGTATAGCCTTTGCGGCGCTGGGGCATCTTGGTGCGGTGCGATTTCACCACTTCCTTGATGACCACTTTTTCGACGATCTTCTCGGCCAGGGTGACGGCCTTTTCCGGCTGGCTACCGCTTTCCAGGATCTCCGCCGCCTCATCGTCGTCCTCGACCAGCGCAGCCGCCAGCGGCTGGCTCAGCTTGGACCCGTCACGATAGAGCGCGTTTGCTTTGACGCCCAAGGACCAGGACAGCTCATAGGCCTTCTGGCAATCCTCGATGGTGGCATCGTTGGGCATGTTGATCGTCTTGGAGATCGCGCCCGAGATAAAGCTTTGCGCCGCCGCCATCATGCGGATGTGGCTGTCAACGCTCAGGTAGCGCTTGCCCTTCTTGCCGCAGGGGTTGGCGCAATCGAAGATGTGATAGTGCTCTTCCTTCAGGTGCGGCGCGTTCTCCAAGGTCATGGTGCCGCAGACGTGATCGTTGGTCGCCTCGATATCGGCCTTGGTAAAGCCCAGATGACGCAGCAGATCAAAGGTCGGGTCGTTCAGCTTGGTCGCCGGGATGCCCAGAACACCGGTGCAGAACTCTTCGCCAATGGTCCATTGGTTGAACACGAAACGCACATCAAAGGCGCTTTCCAGTGCGGCGTCGATCTTGGCCAGCTCGTTGGGGCCAAAGCCGTGACCGGCCAGCGAGGTATGGTTGATCCCCGGCGCATTGCCGATGGTGCCGTGGCCGACGGCATAAGCAACGATTTCTTCGATCTGGGCCGAGGTATACCCGAGCCCTTCCAGCGCGGCAGGCACCGAGCGGTTGATAATCTTGAAATAGCCGCCACCGGCCAGTTTCTTGAACTTCACCAAGGCAAAGTCGGGCTCGATCCCGGTGGTGTCGCAATCCATCACCAGGCCGATGGTGCCGGTCGGGGCAATCACGGTGGCCTGCGCGTTGCGGTAGCCGTGCTTCTCGCCCAGTTCCAGCGCCTCATCCCAGGCACCTGCGGCCAGATCGGTCAGGCGTGCATCGGGGCAATTCTTCAGATCGAGCGGCACCGGCGGCACCGCCAGCCCTTCATAGCCGGTTGTCTTCCCCTGGGCGGCGGTGCGGTGGTTGCGCATCACCCGCAGCATGTGGTCGCGGTTCTTTTCAAAACCGGGGAACGGGCCCAGCTCGGAGGAGATTTCGGCCGAAGTGGCATAGGCGACGCCGGTCATGATGGCAGTGAGCGTGCCGCAGAGCGCGCGGCCTTCGTCGCTGTCATAGCCATAGCCCATGTTCATCAAGAGACCGCCGATATTGGCATATCCCAGACCCAGCGTGCGGAAGTCATAAGACCGCTGCGCAATTTCCTTGGACGGGAACTGCGCCATCATCACGCTGATTTCCAGCGTCAGGGTCCACAGGCGGCAGGCATGCATGTAGTCCTCGGCCTGGAACTCACCGTCCTTGAGGAAGGTCAGGAGGTTCAGCGAGGCCAGGTTACAGGCGGTGTCATCCAGGAACATATACTCCGAGCACGGGTTCGATCCGCGGATCTCGCCATCTTCGGGGCAGGTGTGCCAGTCATTCACAGTGTCATGGAACTGGATGCCCGGATCGGCACAGGCCCATGCGGCGTGGCCGACCTTCTCCCACAGATCACGCGCCTTGACGGTCTTGGCAACGCGGCCATCGGTACGGTTGATCAGTTCCCAATCGGCGTCCTTCTCTACCGCGTGCAGGAACGCATTGGTGACGCGGATCGAGTTGTTGGAGTTTTGACCCGAAACCGAGGAATAGGCATCGCTGTCCCAATCGGTGTCATAGGTCGGGAATTCGATCGAAGTGTGCCCCTGCTTGGCGTAATCCAGAACCCGTTTGATATAAGTCTCCGGGATCGCGACCTTTTTCGCTTCGCGGATGGCTTTTTTCAGCCCCTCGTTCTTGCTCGGCTCATAGGCGTCTGCCTCCAGACCGTCCCATTCGCGGATCGCCGCAAAGATGCCGTTCAGCATCTGCTCGTGCATCTTCGAGCCAGCAACGATCGAGGCAACTTTCTGCTCTTCGATCACCTTCCACTGGATGAAATCCTCGATATCTGGGTGATCCGCATCGACGATGACCATCTTGGCCGCGCGGCGGGTGGTGCCACCGGATTTGATCGCGCCGGCTGCCCGGTCACCGATCTTGAGGAAGCCCATCAGGCCCGAGGATTTGCCGCCACCGGATAGAGGCTCGCCCTCACCGCGCAGGTGGCTGAAGTTGGTGCCGGTGCCGGAGCCATATTTGAACAGGCGCGCCTCGCGCACCCAGAGGTCCATGATGCCACCGTCGTTCACCAGATCGTCGGACACGGACTGGATGAAGCAGGCATGCGGCTGGGGGTGTTCATAGGCGCTGTCGGATTTGGTCAGCTTGCCGGTCTTGTAATCGACATAGTGGTGGCCTTGCGCGGGGCCGTCGATGCCATAAGCCCAGTGAAGCCCGGTGTTGAACCACTGCGGCGAATTCGGCGCCGCGCGCTGGGACGCCAGCATATAGCGCATTTCGTCGTAATAGGCGCGGGCGTCTTCCTCGGTCGAGAAATAGCCGCCTTTCCAGCCCCAGTATGCCCAGCCACCGGCAAGACGGTCAAAGACCTGTTTGGAAGAGGTTTCGCCAACAAATTCAACATCAACTCCATCGGGGACCGACCGCCACAGGAATTCTGGCACGCCCTTTTCCCGGACTTTCTTCAGGCGGGACGGAACACCGGCTTTGCGAAAGTATTTCTGGGCGATGACATCGCTGGCAACCTGGCTCCATTCAGCCGGAACTTCGATGTTTTCGAGTCGGAAGACAATGGTCCCGTCAGGATTTCGAATTTCGGATGTAGCCGAGATGAAATCGAGGTCCGCATATGCGTCCTGACCAGATTTGGTGTACTTCCGTTCGATCTTCATGCTCTGCCCCTTCGCATTAGCTCTGTCCCGTCTTTTTGTTGGCCACGTCGTGGCGCAGCCTTGCCATGAAGAAACACAGAAAACAGGCGGCAACTGCTGTCAGAAGCGTGCCAGGGAGCCCTACACCGGCCCCGGTCCTTGGAATCTCTACTAGTGTTTAGTCTTGTTGCAGCGCCCAAAGAACATACAAGATTTAGTGGCGAAGCAACCGGCACCCACAATTTGGCGTAATCACGCCGTGAGGGTCAACGCAAAATTTACCACTTAGATACCATTTTTTTGGTTGACCGGTGAAATAGGAAACGCCCGTGGTTCGCTTCATCGATTCACCGACTGCACCCGCGGGCTGACCGAGCCGCCAACACCACTTCGGTAGCCTCGAATTTTTTTGCGAAACACTAATGGTTTGCCGCAAATACCTTACTCACGGCCCCTTCACCACTTCCTCGGCGACTCCACTAACACCGGCGCGCGGTCCACTTCCGAGACATGACAGCGGACTTTTCGCGCCGACCTGACACGTTGCACGAAGCGCACAGTCGATCTGCTGAAATCCTGTGCCAAGTTAGGCAAAATCCAGCTGCAGGTGGCGCCAGTTCGCGTCACATGGTTAACAATCGGTTAACACAAGATTTGGTAGCCACCAAGATTTCGGGGTCACATTTTGCGCGATTCTAATTCTCGCCACGATCACATCTAAGTGAGATCTGGATCCCTGATCGCCCTTTCAGTGAAACTGGCTGCTTGCACGCCCGCCTTAGACTTGACCGCCAAAGGACGTCACCCTGACCGGGCCAAACCGATCAGAGCTGGGATTTTTATAAGTGGAAAGTGGTCGGGGCGGCGAGATTCGAACTCACGACCCCCTGTACCCAAAACAGGTGCGCTACCAGACTGCGCCACGCCCCGGACCGTGCGCTTTCCTAGCGGTGTGAAACGGATTTGAAAAGCCCTAACAGGGCCAAACAGACGCATTAGAAGAAAAAACTTCGTGCCGCATCTGGGTGCCCGGCCCAATGCCATATCGGCGCGCCAAACCACCATTGATTTCCAGCACCGCAAACACCCGGTCGCCGCCTGGAATGGGGGTCAGATCATGGGGAATGGCATTGGAATGCACAGACGTCACCACGCCGGTTTCATCGAGGAAAATGATATCCAGGGGGATCAGCGTGTTCTTCATCCAGAAAGCCGCCCTTTGAGGATGCTCGTAAACAAACAGCATCCCCGCCCCGCGCGGCAGGTCCTCACGGTGCATCAGCCCCATTGAACGGCTGTCGACAGTATCGGCAATCTCAACAGAGAAGGACGCCTGCCCCCAATCGCCGCGAAGATCGACACGATCCGGGGCGCAGGTCTCCTGTGCCTGTGCAATACCTGCACCAAGGCACAGTATTATGGCGGCACCCCAGCGGACAATTCCAGAGGCGCGCACCGACATGATCTTATTCTTCTTCGGATGCGGTTTCGGAAATGGCCGCTTCCCAGGCCTGGACCTCGACCGCCATGCAGCCCCGCCGACCGCTGATCGATCGCATCGCGATAGCCTCGCCCGGTTGGAGATCAGCAAGACCCGACTGGCGCAACACCTCGACGTGCAAGAAGACGTCATCTCCGTAGCCGAACAGGTTGGCAAAGCCAAAGCCCTTGCCCTTGTCGAACCACTTCACACGCGCCGGGCGCAACGGAAGTGTTTTCAGCTCCTCGATATCCATATCGACAAAATCGCTGAGAACCGGCGCGTCATCCCGGGCCGGAGGCACGATTGCGACAACCTCCACAGCCTGAACGCCGCGCTCCGTCGCGTGGGTCAGAACGGTTACGCTGGACCCGTCCGCCACCGAGCTCTGCCCGAAGTTACGCAGGACATTCACGTGCAACAGGATGTCGGGACCACCCTCGTCGGACACAACGAAGCCATACCCTTTGGTCGGGTCAAACCACTTCACTATGCCCTGGATTTGCCTGAGACTGCTTTGATCGTCTGCCACTTATCTCGTCCACCGCGTCGTATTTGATTTCTCGATGCTTGATGCGCGATTTTCGCATATGAGTTCAAGTTAAAAAAATTCCCCATTATCACGAAAATGCTATTTTATGCTTAACCCATTAAGGGTTTAGCCGCACCACACTCCATTCGTCATCCGGCGTATTTCGGCGCCAGACAAATCGGTCATGCAGCCTGAAAGCCCCATCCGCCCAGAATTCAATTTCGCTCGGAACGATGCGAAATCCACCCCAGAATGGCGGCCGGTCTGGGTTCGGGCCTTTCGTGGCCGTGATTTTTGCAACCTCTGCCATCAGGGCCGAACGGCTCTGCAATGGGCGCGATTGCTGCGAAGCCCACGCCCCAAGCCTGCTTTTCAGCGACCGGGAGTGGTAATACTCGTCTGCCTGCGGACCGTCTTCGCGTGTCACATGACCACGGACACGGATCTGGCGACGCAGGCTCTTCCAATGTAGCACGAAGGCGGCCTTGCCGGACTGCTCCAGCTCCTGCCCCTTGGCGCTTTCGTAGTTAGTGAAGAAGACAAAAGCGCCATCTTCGATTTCCTTGAGCAACACCATGCGGACATTCGGCATGCCATCAGCATCCACCGTCGACAGCGCAATCGCATTCGGATCATTGAGCTCAGTCTCTTCGGCCTCCGCGAGCCATGCCCGCGCAAGTTCAAAGGGGTTATCCCCCGCAAATAATCCCGACCGCTCTGACATGGAAACCTCTTCTTAACTGTGCGCGCCAATCTATGCCGCCTTGGTTGGGCATACAAGCCAAGGTGGCTGCGGATTTATGCGTATAAATATGTGCGGCCATGCAGGCCGACATCCAAAACGGGCCGCAAAACTGATAATGCGCCTCAACCGGTACTCTCTTGATGCAGCGGCCCGAGCATATTAAAGGTCCTTCAGTTCATATTTTACAGGCGGAGAACCTGCATGCCCAGTCAACTGCTGTCCGGCAAACGTGGCCTTATCATGGGCCTGGCCAACGACAAATCCATCGCATGGGGGATCGCCAAGGCCTGCGCCGATGCCGGTGCCGAACTTGCTTTTTCTTACCAGGGTGAAGCCCTTAAAAAGCGCGTTGGCCCGCTCGCCGAACAGCTGAACAGCTCCATCGTTCTGCCCTGCGATGTATCCGACGAAACCTCGATTGACGCCTTGTTTGAGAGCCTCGAAAAAGAATGGGGTAAGCTGGACTTTGTCGTGCACGCCATTGGTTTTTCTGACAAAAACGAACTGCGCGGCCGCTACGTCGATACCAGTCGTGACAATTTTCAGATGACCATGGATATCTCGGTCTACTCCTTTACGGCTGTTGCCCGCCGCGCCGAGAAACTGATGTCCGAGGGTGGCTCGATGCTTACCCTGACATACTATGGTGCCGAGCAGGTTATGCCTCACTACAATGTGATGGGCGTTGCCAAGGCCGCGCTCGAAGCATCGGTCAAATATCTGGCCGAAGATCTTGGAAAAGACGGCATTCGGGTAAATGCGATTTCCGCCGGTCCGATCAAAACGCTGGCCGCCAGCGGAATTGGCGACTTCCGCTACATTATGAAATGGAACGAATACAATTCGCCGCTGCGGCGAAATGTTACAACCGAGGACGTCGGTAAATCCGCTTTGTATCTTTTGTCGGACCTCGGATCGGGCGTGACCGGGGAAAACCTGCACGTGGATGCTGGTTATCACGTTGTGGGCATGAAAGCCGTGGACGCCCCCGACATTACCAAATAAATGAACTGCCCCGGGCCTGTGCTGTTTTTATTTTGAATGGTGCGCCCGGGGCTATATCAACGACGCACTCGTCAGACCAACACTGGTATCGTGCCTGCTTTGCAGCCCGGCACATGACACCGCATCAGACGCTACAATTGCCGGAGCAAATCGCAAGATGACCGACCGCCTGCCGCACGAAAAAGGGTTTCACATCAGCTGGGATCAGATCCACCGGGACAGCCGCGCGCTGGCCTGGCGGCTGGACGGTCAGGGACCTGACGGTGGCGCTTGGCGTGCCGTTGTCGCGATCACCCGTGGCGGCATGGCCCCCGCGATGATCGTCAGCCGCGAGCTGGACATCCGCACCGTCGATACGATCTCGGTGAAATCCTACCACCACCAGGACCAGGGTGAGGCCGTGGTGCTGAAAGCACCCGACGCCGAGCTGATGGGTGATGGCGAAGGTATCCTGATCATCGATGATCTGGTGGATAGCGGCAAAACCCTTGAACTGGTGCGCCAGATGTATCCCAAGGCGCATTTTGCCACGGTTTATGCAAAGCCCAAGGGCCGCCCGATGGTGGACACCTTTATCACCGAGGTCAGCCAAGACACCTGGATCTTCTTCCCCTGGGATATGGCGCTACAATACGTCGAGCCCTATCGCGGCAAGGACTGACGCCGCCCCGCCCCGTGCGCGGGACAGACCGCAGCCGATTTTCAAAACACCATGAATGCGCGCCCCCGTTGGAGGCGCGCTTTTTCTTGAGCCTGCCGCGAGGGCGTGCCACAGATAAGGCCCGAATACGCCTGCCCTGGCAGGGCCTTGCGACAATAGGATGACTGCATGCATATCTCCCGCACCGAAGCGACCTTTTGTTCTCCGATCGTCGAGTCCCGCCGCTGGACCGAAGGGGTCACTTTTCCGCCGTCGCGCCCCCTGATCAACGTCAGTCAGGCCGCCCCAGCAGATCCGCCGCCCACGGGCTTGCGGCAGGCCATCGCCGATGCCGCCCTGAATGAAACCGACGCGCATCTATATGGCGCAGTTTTGGGCCGCAGCGAGCTGCGTGCAGCACTGGCGGCACAGATCTCGGAGCATTATGACGGCACCGTTGGCGCAGCGCAGGTCGGTATTACCTCTGGCTGCAATCAGGCCTTTGCCGCTGCCATCGCCGCCCTTTGCGGCGAAGGGGACGAGGTGATCATCCCGGTGCCTTGGTATTTCAATCACAAAATGTGCCTCGATATGGCAGGTGTCAAAGCGGTTCCGCTGCCGGTAGGTGCTGATATGATGCCGGATCCGCAGGCCGCGGCCCAGTTGATCACACCCAAGACGCGGGCCATCACGCTTGTCACCCCCAACAATCCCACTGGCGCCGAATACCCCTCGGGCCTCGTGCAGGCCTTCTTTGATCTGGCCCGCAAACATGGGCTGGCACTGATTCTGGATGAAACCTACCGCGACTTTGACAGCCGCGAAGGGGCGCCGCACGACCTGTTCCAGACGCCGAACTGGGACGAGACGCTGATCCATCTGTACTCCTTCTCCAAGGCCTATCGGCTGACCGGTCACCGGGTTGGAGCGATCGCGAGTTCTGCAGAGAAATTGTTCGAAATGGAGAAGTTTCTCGATACGATAACGATCTGTCCTGCACAGCTTGGACAGATCGGCGCGCATTGGGGACTTGAAAACCTCCAGTCCTGGCTCGTGGGGGAACGGCTGGAAATTCTGGACCGCAAGGCGGCAATCGAAGAGGAATTCCCCCGACTTGCCGAGAAGGGATGGAAGCTGTTGGGCTGCGGTGCCTATTTCGCTTATGTGGAACACCCCTTCGAGGAAGCCTCGTCCGAGCTGGCCAAAAAGCTGGTGCAGGACGCGTCGGTCCTGATGCTGCCGGGCACGATGTTCATGCCCGAAGGCGATCCGGCAGGCAGCAAGCAATTCCGCATCGCCTTTGCCAATGTCGACCGGGCCGGGATCGTCTCCCTGTTCGACCGGCTTTGCGCGTTTCACCCCTAACGCTACGCTGCGCCATCCGAAACTAACAAGCCCGGCACAAGATCTTGCTCCTGTACGGGCGGCAGCGTATGCAGAACACGATTATGACACAGGCACCCTGCCCGCAGCGCCCTTCCGGCGCAAAGGGAGCGGGCAACAGGTACGAATGAGGGCACAATGGCCGCAGGCATGAAAAATCTTTCCAGAACCTTTGTTTGGATCCTGATGGGGATGCTGATCGTCGGCCTTGCCGGTTTTGGTGCGGTCAATTTCACCGGCTCGATGAGCGCGGTTGCCTTGGTGGGCGACGAAGAAGTCACCGTCGACGCCTATGTGCGCGAGTTGCAGCGCGAACAACGCGCCATGCAGGCCCAGACCGGTCAGGCAATGCCGATGTCGCAGCTGACCGCAATGGGTTTGGATCAGGTTGTGCTCGGGCGACTGATCACCCTCGCCGCCATTGACAATGAGGTCAGCAAGCTGGGCATCTCCATCGGGGATGAAAACCTGCTGTCCGAACTGACCAAGGTCTCCTCATTCCAGGACTCCAGCGGCCAGTTCGACCGCGAGACCTACCGCTTTACCCTCGACAACGCCGGTTTCACCGAAGCCGAGTTCGAAGACGATCTTCGCCGCGAGGCCTCACGCACGCTGGTCCAAGGCGCCATCATGTCCGGCACCAAGATGCCCGAAGTGATGAGCGACACGCTGGTGTCCTACATCGGCGAGCGCCGCAGTTTTTCCTACGTGCAACTGTCATCCGACGATGTGCTGCTGACGCAGGAGACGCCCGATGACAGTGCGCTGCGTCGCTTCTATGACGACAATATCGCGGATTTCACCCTGCCCGAAACCAAATCCCTGACCTACGCGCATCTCAGCCCCGACATGCTGCTTGACACCGTTGAGGTCGATCAGGAGGCGCTGCGTGGCCTTTATGAAGATCGCGCCGATCAATACCTGATCCCGGAACGCCGTCTGGTGGAACGCCTTGTCTTTGCGGACAATGACAGCGCCGCAAGCGCCAAGGCGCAGCTTGACGTGAGCGGCACGACTTTTGAGGTCCTGGTGCAGGATCGCGGTCTGGCCCTGTCGGACGTGGATATGGGCGATGTGACCGAAGCTGACCTCTCGGATGCTGGCACCGAAGTATTTGCTGCAAAGGTCGGCGATGTTGTTGGCCCGCTGCCATCGGATCTTGGCCCAGCACTCTACCGGGTGAACGGCCGCCTCGAAGCCCGCGAAACCAGTTTTGAAGAGGCCGAAGCCGAGCTACGCGCCGAATTGGCGGCAGACCGCGCCCGCCGAGTGATTGAGCAGCAAGCCGAATCCATCGAGGACATGCTCGCTGGTGGCGTCACGCTGGAAGAACTGCCGGATCAGACAGACATGCAGATTGGCACCCTCGGCTGGACCGGGCTCAACGCCGAAGGCATCGCCGCATATGACGGCTTCCGCGAGGCCGCAGAGGCCGTGACGGTTGATGATTTCCCCTCGGTCGCCTTCCTTGAGGATGGTAGCCTCTTTGCTCTGCGGCTCGACGAAGTCCTGCCCCCGCGCCCCGAGCCCTTCGAAGACGCTCGGGACAAGGTACTTGCCGCCTGGAACGAAAACCGGACAGCAGAGGCCGTAAACAACCTGGCACAGGATCTGCTGAAACAGACCGAGGCAGACGGAGCCTTCCCCGAAGGCTACGACGTGCAGACCGAGACGGCGCAAACCCGCACCGCCTATATCGACACCACCCCGGTCGAGATGATGATCGAGGTCTTCGAAATGAACCCGGGCGAGCTGCGCACCGTGTCCGGTGAAGGCTCCACCGTGGTGCTGCGTTTGGACGAGGTTCTGCCTGCAGAGGACACCAGCGAGGAAATGCAGATGCTGGCCAACGCGATGCAGACCCAGCTGGATCAGGCATTGTCGCAGGCGCTGTTCGAAGCCTTCGCGCAGGACGCACAGCTGCGCGCCGCACCGCGTGTTGACCAACAGGCCCTGAACGCGGTTCAGGCCAATTTCCAATAAGCGCGCATAGATCAATCAAGGCACCTGACGATGGCTCTGACCCCGGATTTCGACACTTTCGCCGCCGCCTATGAGGCGGGAGAGAACCAGCTGGTCTATACTCGGCTAGCGGCTGACCTCGACACGCCCGTGTCGCTGATGCTCAAGCTGACGGGCGCCCAGAAGGACGCCTTCATGCTGGAATCGGTGACCGGTGGCGAGGTGCGCGGCCGTTACTCGATCATCGGCATGAAACCCGATCTGGTCTGGCGCTGCCGCGGCACGACATCCGAAATCAACCGCTCGGCCCGCTTTGATCCCGAGGGTTTCGAAGCGCAGACGGGCGCGCCGCTGGACAACCTGCGCGCGCTTCTCGCCGAAAGCCGCATCGACCTGCCCGACGACCTGCCGCAGGCCGCGGCCGGGCTGTTCGGCTATCTTGGCTATGACATGGTCCGGCTGATCGAACATCTGCCGGACGTCAATCCCGACCCCCTTGGCCTGCCCGACGCGGTGATGATGCGCCCTTCGGTGGTCGCGGTTCTGGACGGCGTCAAAGGCGAGGTGACCGTGGTCTCCCCGGCCTGGACCGGAGACGGGAAATCGGCCAAGGCCGCTTATGCGCAGGCCGCCGAACGGGTGATGGACGCGGTGCGCGATCTGGAGCGCGCCATGCCCGCCGAAACCCGCGATCTTGGCGATGCGCACGAGGTGGCCCCGCCGGTCAGCAACTTCAGCAAATCCGGCTATATGGAAGCGGTGGAAAAGGCCAAGGAATACATCCGGGCGGGCGACATCTTTCAGGTGGTTCCGGCGCAGCGCTGGAAGCAGGACTTCCCGCTGCCGCCGTTCTCGCTTTACCGCTCTTTGCGGCGCACCAACCCATCACCCTTCATGTTCTATTTCAACTTCGGTGGCTTTCAGGTGATTGGCGCCAGCCCCGAAATTCTGGTCCGTGTCTTTGGCAAAGAGGTCACCATCCGCCCCATCGCAGGCACCCGCCCGCGCGGCGCAACACCGGAAGAGGACAAGGCGCTGGAGGCCGATCTTCTGGCCGACAAGAAAGAGCTGGCAGAACACCTAATGCTGCTGGATCTGGGCCGCAACGATACGGGCCGCGTGTCAAAGATCGGCACTGTGCGCCCGACGGAAAAGTTCATCATCGAACGCTACAGCCACGTGATGCATATCGTATCGAACGTGGTGGGTGAGCTGGACGAGGACAAGGACGCGCTGGATGCGTTTTTTGCGGGCATGCCGGCGGGCACGGTGTCCGGCGCGCCAAAGGTACGCGCGATGGAAATCATTGACGAGTTGGAGCCAGAAAAACGCGGCGTATACGGCGGCGGCGTCGGCTATTTCTCGGCCGGGGGCGACATGGATATGTGTATCGCCCTGCGCACGGCCATCGTGCAGGATCAAACGCTCTATATTCAGGCCGGTGGCGGCGTGGTCTATGACAGCGACCCCGAGGCCGAGTATCAGGAAACCGTGCATAAATCGAACGCGATCCGCCGCGCTGCTGCGGATGCTGCGCGTTTCACCGGCAGCCGCAACAGCTGATAACATCAAAGCGCTCCGGGGCGCGGGGAAGCATAAGCGACCCCGTGCCCCCGGGCTCTACCCCGTGCGTGTCTATTACGGGCTATTCTGCCGTTGCAGCCAGATTGGCGCGCAGACTGGCCGAAACCGGCGCCAGCGCCACCCGGCTGGCCCGGTCCTGCAGCCCCCACAGCAACAGTGCTGAAATCGTATCGGGCTGCAACCGCCCCAGCATGATCACTGCGCCTTCCTGTCCGGCCCGGAAGGCCGCCTGATCCAGAAACCGGCGAATGGCACGCGGGTTCTGACCGGCGCCATCGAAATCCCTGAACACCACGCCGGACGGCACGCCGTCGCGCAGCGCCAGTTTCTGCACGGTATTAAGGCCGCTGTTCTGCAGCACCAGCCCGTATCCCCCGGTCCGCGCCACATCGGACACCTGATCCGCCAGCGGCCTGTTGCCCTGCACGCCTGTCTCGACGCCTTCCAGAATTCCTAGCGCCTGCGGCACCCGGTCCAGCCAGACCTCCATCGCAGTCTCCGCGTCCTGTGGCATGGCTTCGCGCGGCAGATCCGACAGGATCAGCACCTCAAAGCCCGCGGCCCGGCGCGCGGCCATTTTCTCAATCGCCCTGGGGTCTTCGGGATCGATAGCAAAGCTCAGCGGATAGGGAAAATCGACCAGCGCCTCAGCGCCGACGGATGTTTCATCATCGATGAGGACAATCGACATCAAGGGCCGCCCATCGCTGCCAGCGAAGGGTTCGGAATAGGCATCAAACGGCTGCTGCGTGGTTTCAGCGCCCGCCGCAGAGGTCTCTTCGCTGTCGCGTTCGGTCAGCGGCACCACGCGGGTTCCGATCTGCGGCGATTGCGACGTGCGGCTTCCGTCTGCGGTTGGCAGCGCGGCGATCCGACCATTTTCCGGCGCATCTCCCGTCTCGGCCTCCTCGGCGGGCGGCATGTCTTCTTCCGGCTCCGCTTCGACGACCTCAGGCTGCTCAGGCGCGGGTTCGGGGGTGGAGAAGGCAATTACCGGAGGCGCGGTCGGATCTGGGGCGCTGCCCAATTGCGGCACCGGCACCGCAGCGCCTTGCTCCAGCTGAACCGTCTCGGGCGCGCCCTGCGGCGCCGTCATTTCAGGCGCGGTGCCAGGCGCCGGGCTGTCGGTCGGGCTCTGCCCCACCTCTGCCGTGGTGTCCGGCGCCTCGGGTGTCGGCGCCGGGGTCATGGACACCTCGACACCGTCGTCGCTCTCTTCTGTTTCGGGCAACATTGCAGGCTCAGCGCCGCTAGCAGCCGTTTCCGCCTCGGACGGGGCCTCTGGCACATCCGGCAGATCGGCATCGCCAGAGCCGCGCACATCGCCCGCGGGTCCGACTTCGGGACGGGCAGCCGGTTCGGTATCCAGAGAGGTCAGGTCATTGAGGTCATCCGCAGGTGCCGTTTCAGGTGCTACCGGCGCGGCCTCGACCAGATCGGCATCGGGTTGCGGCGTCTCTATGGGCGCC
The DNA here is from genome assembly GCF_041008785.1 of Pseudophaeobacter sp. 1A16562. NCBI lineage: Bacteria > Pseudomonadati > Pseudomonadota > Alphaproteobacteria > Rhodobacterales > Roseobacteraceae > Pseudophaeobacter > Pseudophaeobacter sp. 1A16562. Next base: position 37,197 of record NZ_JAXGFT010000012.1, read on the forward strand.
AGCGCGCCCGATTGAGGCAAAGTGGCCTTTTCCGGTCCCGTGGCGCTGACGTCGACCTGCCGCGGCAGCGGGGTCGACAACGACCACATGGCAGCGCCGCACACCGCTACCAAAGCTCCGATACTCACGCCTCCCAGAAAGCCACGCATGCCCGCTCGCCCTTTATCCTTGTGTCCGGCCTGGCCATCAGGACCAGCGGGGCGTCAGCCTGTCGCCACTGCCCCGCCGAGCCTTCAAAAACGCGCCGCGCTCTTGACGCTGCCTTGCAAGCCTGAACATGTATGTCGCAACAACTATACTGCGGCGCAAGCCCTGCCCGCCACCCATAAAAGAGCCTGCCAAGATGTTGCTGCTGATCGACAACTACGATTCCTTTACCTACAACCTTGTGCATTATCTGGGCGAGTTGGGGGCTTCGATGGAAGTGCGCCGCAACGACGCGCTGGATGTCGAGGCCGCTCTGGCCCTGCGCCCCGCCGGGATCCTGCTGAGCCCCGGCCCCTGCGATCCGGATCAGGCCGGGATCTGCCTACCGCTGACCCTTGCTGCGGCAGAGGCCGGTATTCCGCTGCTGGGCGTCTGCCTTGGCCACCAGACCATCGGACAGGCTTTTGGCGGCAAGGTCGTACGCTGCCACGAAATCGTGCATGGCAAGATGGGCGCGGTGCATCATCAGGGCAAAGGCGTCTTTGCCGGGGTGCCTTCTCCGTTCCAGGCAACGCGCTATCATTCGTTGGTGGTGGATCGCGACAGCCTGCCCGACTGCCTTGAGATCACAGCAGAGCTCGAAGACGGCACCATCATGGGGCTGCAACATCGGGAGTTGCCGATCCACGGGGTGCAATTCCACCCGGAATCTATTGCCTCCGAGCACGGCCATACCCTGCTGAAAAACTTCCTGAATGAAATGAAGGTGCCCGCATGAGCGACCAGATGAAGCCGCTGATCGACGCCGCAGCCGATCGCCCGCTGACACGGGCCGAGGCGGAGCAGGCATTCAAGCTGCTGTTCGAAGGCGAAGCGACCCCCAGCCAGATGGGCGGGTTGCTGATGGCCCTGCGTACCCGCGGCGAAACTGTCGATGAATATGCTGCTGCCGCTGCCGTGATGCGGTCAAAATGCAATCCGGTGAAGGCGCCCGAGGGCGCTATCGACATCGTCGGCACTGGCGGTGACGGCAAGGGCACGCTCAATATCTCGACCGCGACCGCATTCGTGGTCGCTGGTGCAGGCACGGTTGTCGCCAAACACGGCAACCGCAACCTCAGCTCAAAATCCGGAGCGGCAGATGCGCTGGGGCAGATGGGCATTCAGGTTATGGTCGGCGCAGAAGTGGTTGAAAAGTCACTGAAAGAGGCCGGAATTGGCTTCATGATGGCCCCCATGCACCACCCTGCGATCGCCCATGTCATGCCCACCCGGCAGGAGCTTGGCACCCGGACGATCTTCAACATCCTCGGCCCGCTCACCAACCCTGCGGGCGTCAAACGCCAGCTGACCGGGGCTTTCTCCCGCGATCTGACCCGTCCCATGGCGGAAACCCTTGGGCAGCTTGGCTCTGAACGGGCCTGGCTGGTGCATGGCTCGGACGGGACCGACGAGCTGACCATTACCGGCGTCAGCTGGGTCTCCGCGCTCGAAGAAGACGGCAGCATCCGCGATGTGGAACTGCACCCGGAGGACGCGGGCCTGCCGGTCCACCCGTTCGACGATATCATCGGCGGCACGCCGGAAGAGAACGCGATTGCCTTCCGGGCACTGCTGGACGGGCAGCCTTCGGCCTATCGCGATGCCGTCCTGCTCAACAGCGCCGCCGCGCTGGTGGTCGCCGGAGACGCCGAAGACCTGCGCGAAGGCGTCGCCAAGGCGGCCCACAGCATCGACAGCGGCGCTGCACGGGACAAGATCGCAACCGTTGCGCGGATCACCTCCGGGGGCAACTGATGCCCTTGCCGGGTGGTCTTGGCGCCTGGTCCGACCTGCCGTTTTTTCAGCGTGACTGGCCCACAATAGAGGCTGCGCTGGCGGCAGAAACGCAGCCGGTTCTGCCCCCTGCGGCGCAGCGTTTTGCTGCGCTGGAGCTGACCCAGCCTGCAGACACCCGTGTCGTTATATTGGGACAGGATCCCTATCCAACCCCCGGCCATGCCCATGGGTTGGCCTTTTCCGTAGAACCGGACGTTGCGCCCCTGCCCCGATCCCTTGGCAATATTTTCAAGGAGTTGCAAAGCGATATTGGAGCAGTGCCCGCCACGGGCGACCTGCGGAGCTGGGCACGGCAAGGGGTGCTGCTTCTCAATACCGCGCTCAGCGTACCGGCAGGCGCCGCGAACGGGCACAAGGATCTGGGATGGCTATCCCTGATCGAAGAGGTGCTGCAGCGCACATCGCAGCGCCCCACGGCCTATGTGTTTTGGGGAAAACAGGCACAAAGGCTTGAAAAACACCTGAATCCGGGCGATCACCTGATCCTGAAGACCGCGCATCCCTCGCCGCTTTCGGCGCGGCGCGGCTTCTTCGGATCCCGGCCGTTTTCGGCAATAAACACATGGCTGCGCGCGCGCGGCGAAGCGCCCATCGACTGGGCCAGCTGACTGGAGGCAACGCGATGACAGAAAACGTGCTCGACAAGATCAAGGCCTACAAGCTGGAGGAAGTGGCCGCCGACAAGGCCGCCGTGCCGCTGACCGAGGTCGAAGCCATGGCTCGCAACGCGTCTCCGGTGCGCGGATTTGCAAATGCGCTGCTTGGGGCGAGCCGCGAAGGCTACGGTCTGATCGCGGAAATCAAGAAAGCCAGCCCCTCCAAAGGATTGATCCGCGAGGATTTCGACCCCGTGGCGCTGGCAGAGGCTTATGAACAGGGCGGCGCCACCTGCCTGTCCGTGCTGACCGATACGCCCAGCTTTCAGGGCGCCAAATCCTTTTTGACCGAGGCACGTGATGCCTGCAGCCTGCCCGCGCTGCGCAAGGATTTCATGTATGATACCTATCAGGTGGCCGAGGCGCGTGCACTCGGCGCCGATTGTATCCTCATCATTCTCGCCTCTGTCAGTGACGCGCAAGCAGCCGAGCTGGAAGACTGCGCCACCGAATGGGGCATGGATGTTCTTCTGGAGGTGCATGATGCCGAGGAACTGGAACGCGCCTGCGCGCTGAAGTCGCCCCTGATGGGAATAAACAACCGCAATCTCAAGACCTTCGAGACCACTTTGGACACCACGCGGGAACTGTCGCGCATGGTTCCCGCAGATCGCACCATCGTCTGCGAAAGCGGCTTGTTCACCCCGCAGGATCTGTCGGACATGGCCCGCTATGGCGCCCGCAGCTTCCTGATCGGGGAATCCCTGATGCGCCAGGAGGACGTGGCCTCTGCAACCCGCCACCTGCTCGCCAATCCCCTGACACCGGGAGCGATTTGATGCCGCTGACGCATTTTGACGGCAAGGGCGACGCCCATATGGTCGATGTCTCGGACAAGGCAGTGACCGAGCGTATCGCCACCGCCGAAGGCCACATCACCATGGCCCGGGAAACCTTTGATATCATTTCCGAAGGTCGCGCAAAAAAGGGCGATGTGCTGAGCGTGGCCCGGCTGGCCGGGATCATGGGCGCCAAGAAAACGCCAGAGCTGATCCCGCTCTGCCATCCGCTGCCGGTGACCAAGGTCGCAGTTGAGCTGACCCTGGACCCCGATCTTCCGGGCGTGCGCATCGAAGGCACCGTCAAGACCACCGGCCAGACCGGGGTCGAGATGGAAGCCCTGACCGCGGTGTCGACTGCGGCGCTCACCGTCTATGACATGGCCAAGGCCGTGGACAAGGCGATGGAAATCGGCGGCATCCGCGTTACGCTAAAAGATGGCGGAAAATCAGGACGGTACGAGGCTTAAATGATCTCAGTCAGCGAGGCACGCGCGCATCTTCTGGAGCTGGTTTCCCCGCTTGGAACCGAACTGGTCCCTCTCGCTGAGGCTGCGGGCCGGGTTCTGGCCGACGACGTCGCCGCCCGCCGGGATCAACCGCCCTTTGCCGCATCGGCGATGGACGGGTACGCGGTAAAATCTGCCGAGGTCGAACTTCACGCCATGTTCAAGGTGATCGGCGAAGCCGCCGCCGGCCACGGATTTGACGGCACCGTCGGCGCGGGTCAGGCGGTGCGTATCTTCACCGGCGCACCGATCCCCGACGGAGCCGATTTCGTCGTCATTCAGGAAGACGTCACCGCAAAAGGCACCCTGATCACCATCACCGACGCACCCGGCGACAATCCCAACGTTCGCCCCCGCGGTGGTGATTTCAAAAACGGCCAGACCATCTCGGCGCCGCGGCTACTGACACCATCTGACATCGCCCTTCTCGCTGCGATGAATATTGCCGAGGTCCCCGTTGCCCGCAAACCCGATATCGCCCTGATCTCCACCGGGGATGAATTGGTGATGCCCGGCAGCACTCCTGGACCGCATCAGATCATCGCCTCCAACACATTTGGATTGAAGGCAATGCTGGAGGGTCTGGGCGCACAGGTCCGGATCCTGCCCATCGCGCGGGACACCCACAGCTCCCTGCGCACCGCCTTTTCGCTGGCCGAGGGCGCTGATCTGATCGTCACCATCGGCGGCGCCTCGGTTGGCGATCATGATCTGGTTGGCGAGGTTGCCGCCGACCTTGGCATGGAGCGGAGTTTCTACAAGGTGGCGATGCGCCCCGGCAAACCACTAATGGCTGGCCGCCTTGGCACCTCTGCCATGGCCGGACTGCCAGGTAATCCAGTGTCGGCCATGGTCTGCGGCCATATCTTCTTGGCACCAATGGTGCGGGCGATGCTGGGGTTGCCGCCCTTGCAAGAGGTTATTCTCTCCGCTCCGCTGGCGGCACCGCTGGGACAGAACGGTCCGAGAGAGCATTACATGCGCGCCACCCTGACGGAGGACGGGCAGATCCGCGCGTTCGAGCGGCAGGACAGTGCGCTGCTGACGGTACTGGCAGAGGCCGACGCCCTGTTGATCCGCCCGCCGCATGATCCGCCCCGCGAGATCGGCGAAACAATGTCCTATCTGCGCTTGATCTGATGTTTCCGGCGCCGGGACGGCTGCCGTATCCCAACCGTCTCTCAGGTTGACCGCTCCTGCGGTATGCCCGCGCGCCACACGCCCCTTGCCCCTTGTGATCCCCCGGCCGTTCGGTGCGTCGCCACAACGCCACCGGGAAATTCGCATGGGGTCCGTTGACACAAAACGGGAACATGACTAGAACAAAGGGAAACATGGCAAAGCGTCATAGGGCGCAGAGGGGCGGACATGCTGACCAAGAAGCAATTGGATTTGTTGGAATTCATTCACACGCGTCTGCAAAAGGACGGTGTCCCGCCCAGCTTTGATGAAATGAAGATCGCACTGGATTTGCGGTCGAAATCCGGCATCCACCGCCTGATCACTGCTTTGGAAGAACGCGGTTTCATCCGCCGCCTGGCCCACCGCGCCCGCGCCATCGAAATCCTGCGTCTCCCTGACAGTATCAGCGGCGGATCCACCGAAACGAGCACGGATCGCTCCGCCAGTGCAGATGCGGGACCGGCTGCGGCCAACACCGACCGAGCGATTGGCTCCGCAATGGACTTGCCCGTCATGGGGCGCATCGCTGCAGGTGTACCGATCGAGGCAATCAGCCAGATGGCCAGCAAGGTGACCGTGCCCAGTTCGATGCTGACCTCATCCGGCAGCCACTACGCCCTTGAGGTGCGCGGCGACTCGATGATCGACGCGGGGATCAACAACGGCGATATCGTGGTGATCCGCGAAACCGACACGGCGGACGATGGCGACATCGTGGTCGCCTTGGTTCAAGGGCATGAAGCCACGCTGAAAAAGATCTATCGCCGCAACGGCGCGATTGAACTGGAGGCCGCCAACCCAGCTTATGAAACCCGCGTCTACCCCTCCGATCAGGTCGAGGTACAGGGGCGGCTGGTTGGCTTGATCCGCAGCTACTGACCGCCCGCACCGCTGTTTGGTGTGCGAAGTGTCGGCCAGTTGTCATATGCGGCGGACACCGGCCCGGTTCGGATGAGCCTTACCAATCGCGGTCAATGGCCCTAGCGGGTCCAGATGCGCTGCCCTGACAGGTTCCTCGCCGTGGTCAATTTACCTTGCTGATCGATTGCAATACTGCCCATGCGCCGCAATTGCTGTAGCCCCAAAATGATGCAGCCGCCCTCCGGCTTCAGATCAACCGTCGACACCAGAATCTCCCCCTCGGCACATGAGGTCAAACGCTCCGCAGCCCTGCTGCCTACCGCATGCACCAGACTGTAGGGACCAACCCTGGCGTGGCGAAGGCTCGGGTCGTTGCCCTGAGACCGCCAGCGGTTTGCGGCAATGACCTGTCTGACGGGATCTCCGTCATTTTCCAGCCAGACCCGCGCCGCAAAGCCCTGCGCCTTGCTGCGGGACAAGGCCCGGCCCTCTGGCCCGATTACACCGACCAAGCCGCCATTCGATGAAATCAACGCCAGCGGCCGCGTTTCTTGCGACCAAAGCGCGAAGGCCAGAGCAATCGGCATCACCCCGAGAAGGCGCAAACGCCCCTGCCAGATCAGCAGGAACACCCCGCCGACCGAAAGCAACGGCAACACCCACTGCCCCGGCTGCATCACCGTGCCCTCTGCTCCCGGCAGCTCCGCAACCGCGCGGGCGACGGTCAGGATCCAGTCAATGCCCGCTCCCATCACCGCCAGGCCGAAGCCCTCCAAACCGAGGGGCAGCAGGCAAAAGGACAGAACTGCGGCGGGCACCACAACAAGGCCCATCACCGGCACCGCGAGCAGGTTGGCCAGCAGCCCATAGTGCGACAGGGTGTTGAAATGAGCCGCGCCAAAGGGCGCCGTGGCCAGCCCTGCAACCAGCGATGACAAGACCAAGGCGGCCACAGGGCGCAGCCATTTTGGCCCGAGGGTAAGACCGCCATCCCGGATCGCCCCAAACACCCCCACCAGCGCGGCCGTGGCAGCAAAGCTCATCTGGAAGCCCGGGCTGAGCAGCGTCTCCGGGCGCCGCAACAGAACCAGAACCGCAGCAATGGCAACCGCGCGCAAGGATATCGCCCGCCGGTCCAGCAGCACCGCGACAAACATCACCGCCACCATGATAAAGGCCCGCTCGGTCGCGACATTCCCGCCGGACAGCGCCAGATATGCCCCCGCCGCCAGCAAGGCCGCAGCCGCTGATAGTTTCTTCACGTTCAGTCGCAGTGCGATGGGCGGCACCATGCACAGGGCAAACCGTAAAGACGCAAAGACAAATCCGGCCACCAGCCCCATATGAAGGCCGGAAATGGCCAGCAAATGCGCCAGATTGCTGGCTCGCAAATCCTGCAACGTTGACTGACTGACACCGCTGCGGTCGCCGGTGGTGATGGCGGCGGCGATGGCGCCGGTCTCGCCGGGCAGCCGCTGCCGCAGCGCCAAAGACAGGTCCCGCCGCAGCCCGGCCAGCGTTGGCCCCGGCGGGCCGGGATCAAGCGTTAGCACGGCAACGCGGGTGTAGCCATTCGCGCCCAGTTGCAAAAACCAGGCATGGCGCCGGAAGTCGAAACCGCCCGGCTCAGCCGGGCCCTGCGGCGACATCAGATGTGCGGTGGTGGCCACCCTTGCGCCGGGACCGGGCAACCCGCTATCCATCGGCACCGAGACACGCACCCGCGCAGGCGTTCTACTCGGCGATACCTGCTTCAGCCGCACCTGATCCAGCGTAAGACGCAGCATATCGTGCGCGGAGCGGTCGATAGTGGCGACGCGCCCCTCCACAGGACCGTAGTAGCGAAAGCCGAGTACTGGAGCGGCAACAGAATGGGTCCGCCACCCCGCAACCATGAACCCAAGAACACAAAGAAGAACCGCCCGTGCCAGCAATCCGCTGGCGCTGCCCCGCAACGAGAAAGCAGCGCACACTCCACCAAGAACCAGGGCGCAAAGATAGGTCACCGCCTCCGGCTCGACCGGGAGCGCAAAAAAGACCCCTATTCCAAGCCCCAGAAACACCGGCACCCAGGCCAGCAAATGTCCCCTTTGAACCTGTAGCAGCTGGTCCAGGATAGGCATCATACGCATGCTTGCTCCTGACCCTTCGGGTGGGTAGACAGGCAGAAACGCTACTCCTCTTATGGTTTCCAAAAGGTAAATCACCTCCATGTCCAAACCGGTCGTCACCCGTTTCGCCCCCTCGCCCACCGGCTTTCTGCATATCGGCGGCGCCCGCACCGCGCTGTTCAACTGGCTGTATGCGCGCGGACGCGGCGGTAAATTCCTGCTCAGAATCGAAGATACCGACCGGGAGCGTTCCACCCCCGAAGCCACCGCCGCCATCCTGCAGGGGCTGGACTGGCTGGGCCTGGATCACGACGGTGAGGTGATCAGCCAGTTCGAACGCGCCGACCGTCACGCCGAGGTTGCGCATCAGCTGCTGGCCGAAGGCAAGGCCTACAAATGCTTTGCCACCCAGGAAGAGATCGCCGCCTTCCGCGATGCCGCCCGGGCCGAGGGAAAATCGACGCTCTACCGCTCGCCCTGGCGCGATGCCGATGCCTCCACTCATCCGGATGCGCCTTACGTGGTGCGCATCAAGGCCCCGCAGGAGGGGACTTCGGTCATTCGCGATCAGGTGCAGGGCGATGTTTCGATCCGCAACGATCAGCTGGACGACATGATTCTGCTGCGGTCCGATGGCACGCCTGTTTATATGCTGGCCGTGGTCGTGGACGATTATGACATGGGCGTCACCCATGTGATCCGCGGCGACGACCATCTCAACAACGCCGCCCGTCAGATGATGATCTACGAGGCGATGGGCTGGGACATTCCGGTCTGGGCGCACATCCCGCTGATCCATGGCCCCGACGGCAAGAAACTGTCGAAACGCCACGGCGCCCTTGGCGCGCAGGAGTATCAGGCCATGGGGTATCCCGCGGCTGGCATGCGCAACTATCTGGCCCGTCTCGGCTGGAGCCATGGCGACGATGAGTTCTTCACCGACGCGCAAGCACGCGAATGGTTCGATCTGGATGGAATCGGCAAAAGCCCGGCCCGGTTCGATACCAAAAAGCTGGAAAGCCTCTGCGGGCAGCATATCGCCGTTAGCGATGACGCTGCACTGCGGCAGGAGATCGAAGCCTATCTTGCCGCAGCCGGTGAGCCTGCCCTGACTGACGTTCAGTCAACTGATCTTGAACGGGCCATGTACTGCCTGAAAGATCGCGCCAAGACTTTCCCTGAACTTCTTGAGAAAGCGCATTTTATCCTGACGGCACGCCCCATCGAACCGGATGCAAAGGCGGCCAAGGCGCTGGCATCTGTATCCGATAGTATACTGAATGAATTGACGCCGCAGTTGCAAAGTGCTAGCTGGACGCGTGACGATCTGGAGGCGCTTCTCAACCAATTCGCGGAAGCACAGGATACCAAGTTCGGCAAGCTGGCCGGCCCGCTGAGAGCGGCCTTGGCAGGCCGGGCGGTAACGCCTTCGGTGTTCGATATGATGCTGATTTTGGGCCGTGAGGAAACATTGGCCCGTTTGACCGACGCTGCAGGCTGATCCCGCCTCTTAACCCTTGGGTAAGTCTGCTTCGATACGACCTCACCTGCGCAGTCCACGCGCAGGTGCTGCCTGCACGAAGCCCGGATTTCTCCGGGTTTTCGTGCCTGTAACAGGAAGGGACATCTATGACCGATACCAATAAGACAGCCCAGCTCAGCCTGAATGGCGAAACTTACGAGCTTCCCATCTTCTCTCCGACAGCCGGGCCCGATGTTCTCGACATCCGCAAACTCTACGCGCAGGCCGGTGTCTTCACTTACGATCCGGGCTTTACCTCGACTGCAAGCTGCGACAGCACCATCACCTTCATCGACGGTGGCAAGGGCGAGCTGCTGCACCGTGGCTACCCGATCGACCAACTTGCAGCCAATTCGCACCACCTCGAAGTCTGTTACCTGCTGCTTTACGGTGAGCTGCCGACCGCTGCTCAGCTGGAAGATTTCGAAGCGCGTGTGACCCGTCACACCATGGTGCACGAGCAGATGCACAACTTCTTCCGTGGTTTCCGCCGCGATGCGCACCCGATGGCGACCCTGGTTGGTGTGGTTGGCGCGATGTCCGCCTTCTACCACGACTCCACCGATATCGCCGATCCGTGGCAGCGCGAGGTCGCCTCGATCCGCCTGATCGCAAAACTGCCGACCATCGCCGCGATGGCCTATAAATATTCGATCGGTCAGCCCTTCGTCTATCCGCGCAACGATCTGGATTACGCCGCGAACTTCCTGCACATGTGTTTCTCGGTTCCAGCCGAAGAATACCACGTCGACCCGATCCTCGCCCGCGCCATGGACCGGATCTTTATCCTGCACGCGGACCACGAACAGAACGCTTCGACCTCGACCGTGCGTCTGGCGTCCTCTTCCGGTGCAAACCCGTTCGCCTGTATCGCGGCTGGTATCGCCTGCCTCTGGGGTCCGGCCCATGGCGGCGCCAACCAGGCTTGCCTCGAGATGCTGAAAGAAATCGGCACCGTCGACAAGATCCCCGAGTTCATCGCCCGCGCCAAGGACAAGAACGATCCGTTCCGCCTGATGGGCTTTGGTCACCGCGTGTACAAAAACACCGACCCGCGCGCCAAGGTTCTGAAACAGTCCGCGGATGAGGTTCTTGAACTGCTCGGCGTCGAAGACAACCCGCTGCTGCAGGTTGCCAAGGAGCTGGAACAAACCGCGCTCAACGATCCTTACTTCATCGAGAAGAAACTGTTCCCGAACGTCGACTTCTACTCGGGCATCATCCTGGAGGCGATGGGCTTCCCGACCTCGATGTTTACGCCGATCTTCGCGCTGTCGCGCACCGTCGGCTGGATCTCCCAGTGGAAAGAGATGATCGCAGACCCACAGAACAAAATCGGTCGTCCGCGTCAGCTGTACCTCGGCGAAACCGCCCGCGATTACGTGGATATCGAGAACCGCTGATCGGCATAACAGCCTTGATTGGACGCCTCGCACCTTCTGGGTGCGGGGCGTTTTTTTGGGCGTGGCGGTCACCTCCGGCTTTGCGTGCAAAGGCGAAAAAACTCCTGCTCCGACGAATTTCGGGTGCCCACATGAGCATTGTCGCTAGACGGGAAACGGTGGTAAAAGTTTGTTTTCTATTAAAAATTGACTTATCCACCTCTCGGGATTAATTTCTATAAGTTGTATTAAACAATTTCAGGACGACCCTATGATTGCCCTTTTCGCGCTTGTTTCTCTTGGCCTTTTTGCCGGGCTGATCATGGACTCCAGTGATGATGGAGATAACCTGCCCGATGACGATCTCAGCGATCTGCCCTCTCCCCCAGGAAATGGTAACACGACCCCACCGGGCGAATTGATCGAAGGCAGCAGCGGGGATGACTCGCTTACAGGCACTAACGCAGGTGAATCCATCGCAGGACGCTCCGGAAATGACGAAATCGACGGTCGTGGGGGAAATGATCGTCTGTTTGGCGATAGTGGGAGTGACACGTTGGTGGGAGGCTTTGGCAACGATTTGGTCTCCGGCGGCGACGGCAACGATCTGATGACCGGTGCCGAAGGCAATGACACCATCTTTGGTGGTCAGGGAAATGACGGAGTCATTGAGGGTCAAGGGAGCGACACTATCAACGGAGGAGAAGGCGATGACGTCCTATGGGTCAGCCGTTTTGATCTGCATCCCTCCGGCGCCATCCGGGCCGATGTCGATACCAGTGGCGATGCCGTGAATGGCGGCGCCGGGGATGATCTTATCCTCTTTGGCCGCGATGATACCGTGACTGGCGGCGACGGCGCAGATGAATTTTTCGCCGGTCGTTGGCTGGAAACCACCGAGGCTGCCACCATTACTGATTTCGAACCGGGCGAGGATCAGATCGTCTACGGTTTCAATCCCGAAGACGGCCCACCACCGCGGTTCTCTGTCTTCAATCAAGAGAATGAGGATGGGGGCAGCGATGCTATCGTCCTGGCAGACGGGGTCGAGGTCCTACGGGTTCTGGATCAGGATGGACAGTTCGATCCAGACCGCCATATCCGGCTGTTTGCCGATGGCGCTAGCGCGAGACCTACGATCTGATAACTGAAATGAAAAACCCCCGCCGGAATAACCGGCGGGGGCTTCCTGTTGCATAAGGCTGTCTTCAGCGCCCTTCGAACTTGGCTGGGCGTTTTTCCATGAAGGCAGTGACGCCTTCCAGGAAATCGCGGGTCTTGCCGCATTCGCCCTGCAGCTGCGCCTCAATCGACAGTTGTTCGGGCAGGCTTTTATCATAGCTGCCCCGCATCGCGGTCTTGATGGCGCCAAAGGCCTTGGTCGGACCCTCCGCCAGATAGGCAGCCCGCGCCCGCCAATGGGCATCGAACTCTGCATCCGGCACCGCTTCCCAGATCATGCCCCAGTCGCTGGCCTGCTTGGCCGTGATCTTGTCAGCGAACAGGGCCGCGCCCATTGCCTTGGCCAGCCCCATCTGGCGCGGCAGGAACCAGGTGCCGCCCGCATCCGGCATCAGGCCGATCCGGGCAAAGGCCTGCAGGAAATAGGCGCTCTCGGTCGCGATTACCACATCAGCTGCCAGCGCCAGATTGGCCCCTGCCCCGGCCACTGGACCGTTGACCGCCGCCATGGTCGGCACCGGGCAATCATAAAGCGCCTCAAGCATCGGCGTGTATTCGTCGCGCAGCGTCCGCTCCAGATCCAGATCGCCAGAGCCGGAGGCATCGCTCAGATCCTGCCCCGAGCAAAAGGCGCTGCCAGCGCCGGTGAGGACCACAGCGCGTGCCTCGCTCGCGGCCTGTTTCAGGGCATGGGTCAATTCGGCCCGCATCTGACCAGTCAGCGCGTTCATCTTGGACGGGCGGTTCAGTGTCAGGATCGCCAATCCGTTCTCAAGCGAATATTGGATTTCTTTATAGTCCATCAGAGGGCCTCGTCTGTCGTCTCTCGGGACCCCGCGGCCCAGTGGCGCCGCAGAGCGGATGTGATTTCAGCCATGGTGGCGTAAAGCATTGCGGCCGAAAAGCCGGACCCGGCGTCACTCGTCCAGAATTTTCCGCAGCCGGTCTTCTTCTTCGGGGCTAAGGCCCGCCTCTGCTGTTCCGGGCGCCCTGGCCCGCCCACGCAGATATCCAGCGCCAAGACCAAGGGCCAGCAACAGCATCAGCGGACCCGCCGCCCAAAGCAGCCAGTTCGCTCCCGTGGTGGTGGGCCGCAGCAGCACGTATTCGCCATACCGGTCGACCACGAAATCGATCACCTCGGTATCGCTGTCCCCGGCCACCAGGCGCTCGCGCACCAGAAGCCGCAGATCCCGCGCCAGATCGGCGTTGGATTCATCGATATTCTCGTTGCGGCAGACGAGGCAGCGCAGGTCCTTGGACAACTCGCGCGCGCGTCCCTCCAAAACCGGATCGGATAGGACCTCATCCGGCTGGACGGCCAGTACAGGCGTCGCAGGCAGCGCGACCACCCCCATGAGGGTGATCACCAGAACCTTGGCAAACCGATTGAGCATAGCCGCGCCCCTCATTCTGCGGGCACCTTGGCCGCGCCAGCGCCTTTGCGGGCCCCGGCTGCCACGCGGAATCGTCGGTCGCTGAGGCTCAGCAAACCGCCAAGCGCCATCAACAGACAGCCACCCCAGATCCAGTTAGCCAGCGGTTTGATATAGGTCCGTACGGTCCAGCCGCCATCCGCCTGCTGATCCCCGATCACCACGTAAAGGTCACGCAACAGCCGGTAGTCAATTGCGGCCTCTGTCGTCGGCATCTTCGCCACCGGATAGGTGCGTTTTTCAGGATGCAGCACAGCTACATCCGCGCCGTCCTTGAAGATGCTGACGGTGGCCATGGTGGTGAAGTAGTTCGGCCCCCGCGCGCGGTCGACCGCATCCAGCACCAGCTCGTACCCACCGACAGTAAAGGGCTCGCCGATCTTGGCAACGCGGATGTCTTCCTCTTCCCACGCCGTCAGACCGGCGATGGCAAAGATGGTGATCCCCAGCCCTGCATGGGCCACGGCCTTACCCCAGTCGGCGCGCGGCAGTCGCAGCAAGCGCCCGATCTGCCCGACCTTGCCGGTGCGCGACCACAGATCGGCAGCGGCACCAAAGACCACCCAGGAGCCGATGAACAACCCGATTGGCCCCAGACCGGAGCGGCCCGTCTGCATGGCCCAGGCCAGCACACCCAAGGCAACCGACAGGACCAGCACATAGCGCAGGTACCAGATCGTCTGGCCCAGCTTACCGCGTTTCCACGGCAGCATGGCGCCAACCGGCAGGATCATTCCCAAGAGCACCATGAAGGGAGTGAAGGCCGCGTTGAAGAAGGGCGGTCCGACACTCAGTTTGCGGGCAAAGGCCATTTCGGCCACGATCGGCCAGAGAGTGCCAAAGAACACCACAAAGCAGCTCACGGCCAGCAGGATGTTGTTGGCCACCAGCGCGCCTTCGCGACTGACGATGCCAAAGACGCCCTTGGCCTGCATCTGCTGGGCCCGCGCCGCGAACAGCGTCAGCGCCCCGCCGGTAAAGAAGGCCAGGATTAAGAGGATGAATACGCCGCGTTCTGGATCGTTGGCAAAGGCATGTACCGAGGTCAGCAGCCCCGAGCGTACGATAAAGGTCCCGATCAGCGAGAAGCCAAAGGCGAGGATGGCCAGCAGGATGGTCCAGCTTTTGAGTGACTCACGTTTTTCCACCACGATGGCGGAATGCAGCAGCGCTGCCGCCAGCAGCCAGGGCATGAAGCTGGCGTTTTCCACCGGGTCCCAGAACCAGAAGCCACCCCAACCCAGCTCGTAATAGGCCCACCAGGATCCCAGCGCGATGCCGATGGTCAGGAAGATCCAGGCGGCCAGCGTCCAGGGCCGCACCCAGCGTCCCCAAGCGGCATCAATGCGCCCCTCGATCAGGGCTGCCACGGCAAAGGAAAACGCCATCGAAAGCCCAACATAGCCGAGGTAAAGGAATGGCGGGTGAAAGGCGAGGCCCGGGTCCTGCAGCAGCGGGTTCAGATCCTGCCCGTCAAACGGCGGCGACACCAGCCTCAGGAACGGGTTCGATGTGAACAGGATGAAGGCAAAGAAGGCAACGCCAATGGCGGCCTGAACCGACAGAACCCGCGCCTTCAGCGTCTGCGGCAAGCCGCCGCCGAAGACCGAGGCCACTGCGCCGAACAGGCTGACAATCAGCACCCAGAGCAGCATGGAGCCTTCGTGGTTCCCCCAGGTGCCCGAGATCTTGTAAAGCATCGGCTTGGCCGAGTGGCTGTTGAGGGTGACAAGCCGGAGCGAGAAATCCGAAGTCACAAAGGCCCAGACCAGCGCCGCAAAGGCAAAGGCGGTAAAGAAGAACTGCGCCTGTGCCGCAGGTTCGGCGACGGCCATCCAGCCGGGCCAGCGTTTATGGGCGCCGATCATGGGAACAACCATCTGCACGATGGCAACCAGAAAGGCGAGGATGAGGGCGAAGTGACCGAGTTCTGTAATCATACCTCTGTCTATAATCTTTCACCGGGGCGGCGCCAATGGCATTTGGCGCGTCCAGCCGCCGCAGGAGGCGATTGCGCGCTTACTCTGCGGGGTCGGCCTGCGACAGCCTGAGCTGGCTTTGCTTCCATGCCGCCAGCGCCCGGTTTTCGGCTTCCGCACTCGCCGCCAAGTGTCTTTCCTGCTGCATAGAAGGGGCTTCTTGAACGGACGGCGCCTCACCACCCTGCAAAGACGCAAAACTTTCTGCGCCTTTCGGCATGCGCGCCGCGACTTTCGCGAGGCTCCGCTGGAACTCCTGGCTTTTGATCTGATGACGCGCGCCAAAATAGAACGAGACGATAACCCCCAGCAGCCACCACAACGGTTCGGGCACGGCCGCCAGCCCCTGCATCCGGGCTGCAAACCATGAGGGGTTGGCCATTGCGCTCACCATCAGCCCCACTGTCCCGAGCGCCAACAGCGGCCTTGGCAGCCGGTTGATCCCATCCATCACCCGATCAAACCCGCTACGCCGTTCAGCGCGGAATTCTGCCGCGAACTGCTGCAGCGCCGCGCCTTGCGCCCGGCTGGCCCGCTCTGCACCGGCCTCCGCGTTTTCACGAAACACCTCGACTGTATTCCGCAACACATTGCGATTTCTGCCAAACAGCAAGCGAAACAAACCTGTGATCATCGTTTTTCTTCCTGCCACCGTGCGACCCGCCGGACAAAGGCCTTCCGGTCCATGTGGTATTTGGTGCTGATGAATACCTCGGCGCGCCGGATCCATCCGCCCTTGCCGCCCGCGCGGGTCCGGGCGTATTTGCGGCTGGCCGGGCGCCGGTCTGCCAAGTCGAAATAGTAGCTGCGCCGGGCAATGCCGTAGGCGTCGTGCAGGCTCTTTCCATCCACCTGCGCCGCCCGCTGCGCCGCCGCTGCTGTATGCGTCCCAATCACCCCATCCACCGCAATGTCGAACCCCATTTCCTGTAGCAGCCCCTGCAATATCCGCACCGCGTTCGCGCCGGAATTGACGTACATATCGAACACCGATGCCTGGAGCGCCTCTGGCAAGCGGGCGATTCCTGGGCGTTCGAAATACCAGCGGATGAAGATATCCACCGCCTCTTCGCGGCTCAGCGCCTTCACATCCATGGCGTCGACCTGCCCGTCACCGCTAACATCAATTCCCAGCCGTTTCAGGGTCCCGATCGTGACCCCGTGTTTGGTGGCCCCACCCGGATCACCGGGATCATTCACATAACCGCCTTCGCGCTCGACGATCTCTTCGGCAATCTGTCTGACCTGCATCCGGACACTCTTTGCTGTTTAATGACAAAGTGTTGCACCAAACAGCTGAGATCCCGTTACCCTGGCGTCCGCGCGTGAGGCAACGGTCTGGCCCTGCGGCCCTCCGCCGCCGTTGCATTCCGCCCTTGAGCCTTCTGCGCGCACTCTGCTACCTCATCGCCACGGGCCAGACAGGCCGGACAAGCGGCAAGGCAGACAGATGACGAATACTCCGATCAAGGTGGTCGACCGGGCAAGCGGCACGGTTTTCGACGAGGTGATCCTTGGCGAGAAATGGATCCGCTGGGCTTATCAGGACGCAGGCTCCAACCTGCTGGAGCGCGCACTGTTCCGATCCTCTTTGGTCAGCCGCCTGTTCGGGCTGTGGTTCGACTCGCCCCTGTCCCGGCGCAAGATCGCCGCGGTCATCGAGGAACTGTCGATTGACATGGACGAGGCCCGCGATCCGGTCTCCAGCTTTCGCTGCTTCAATGATTTCTTCGTGCGGCACCTGAAACCGGAAACCCGCGCCTATAGCGATGAGCCACGCGACATCGTCTCCCCGGCAGATGGTCGTGTCTTGGTGTTCCCTGAACTGGAGGAGGACGTCTTTGTCCCGGTCAAAGGGCACCCGATGTCAATCCGCACCATGCTGCCCGGCCTGCACGAGCGGTTTCTGGGCGGTGCCCTCGCCATTGTCCGCCTGTGCCCCGCCGATTATCACAGGTATCATTTTCCGACCGCAGGCCAGATTACCGAAACCCGCGACATTCCCGGCGCGCTGCATTCGGTGAACCCCATCGCGCTTGGCGCCGGGCCGGATGTTTTTGGTGACAACAAGCGCAGCCTGACCCTGATCGACACGGACACGGCGGGCACCATGTGCTTTGTCGAGGTCGGCGCCTTTGGCGTGGGGTCCATCGTCAACACCCGCACCAGTGGCCGGGTCGAGAAGATGGACGAAAAGGGCTATTTCAAGTTCGGCGGCTCCACCGTCGTCGTAGTCTTTGAACCCGGGAAGGTCCAGTTCAGCGACGATCTGATCACCAACAGTTCCAAAGGCTTGGAGACCCTTGTGAAAGTCGGCGAACCTCTGGCGCGCGCCCTCTGACCCCTATTTTTCCGGCGGAATCGAGTAGGTCATGGTGGAGCGCGCCACCATCTTGTCCGAACCTTCCGAATACATATGCACATCGCCAACAGCGAGCGCGCGGCCCAGTTTCAACAGAGTTCCTTTGGCGATCAGATCGACACCCGCCTCGGGCTTGCGCATGAAATCAAGCGAGCAATTGGTGGTCACCGCCAGTGCCTTGCGTCCCAGCCGGGATAGTACCAGCCCGTAGACCGTCACATCAGCCAGCGCGAACATCGAAGGGCCAGACACAGTGCCGCCCGGCCGCAGGTGCCGTTCTGCCGTCAGCAGCCGCATGGTGATCCCTGCCTCGGACAGTTCATCCACGGCGAAATCATCCGCCACCTGCGGAAAGATCTCCGCCATATAGGCGGTCAGCCCCGCCGCATCAAAAGCCAAAGCCATGCTTTTCCTTCTCCCTTGTCCGCCATAGAGTTGCCCCAAACAGGGTCAGGAGGACAAGATGACAATTCTGGAACGTCGCGACGCAAATGCGATCGCACATCTGCGCATGAACGCTCCCGAGCGGCTGAACGCGCTGTCGGATGAGATGCTGGCCGCCCTGCAAGAGCAGATCGACGCCTTGAAAAACGACAGCACAATCAAGGCCGTTGTACTCTCTGGCGAGGGCAAGGCCTTCTGCGCCGGTCACGATATCCGACAAATGAACGCAGGGCGCGCGGCCGAGGATGGCGGCAAGGCCTATTTCGAGGGTCTGTTCGCCCGCTGCACCAGCGTGATGCTGGGTCTGCAACGCCTGCCGCAGCCGGTAATTGCCCAGGTGCATGGGATTGCGACTGCCGCCGGCTGTCAGCTTGTCGCCTCTTGCGATCTGGCCGTGGCCGCGCAGGGCACCCGGTTCGGCGTCAATGGTGTCAATATCGGTCTGTTCTGCTCAACCCCTATGGTGGCCCTGTCTCGCAATATCCCGCGAAAACACGCCTTTGAGCTGCTGACCACGGGTGAGTTTATGTCCGCCGACCGCGCCGCCGAGCTGGGCCTGATCAACCGCGCCGTGCCCGAAGAGGATCTGGAAGCTGAAACGCTGAAGATGGCAGAAACCATCGCATCAAAACTCGGCTCGGCCGTGAAGATCGGCAAGGAAGCCTATTACCGTCAAATCGAAATGCCGCTGGATGAGGCCTATGCCTACACCAGCGGGGTGATCGTCGAAAACCTGATGCATCGCGACACCATCGAAGGGCTCAACGCCTTTATCGAAAAGCGTCCGCCCAACTGGGAAGACAACTGAGTTTTCCGAAAATTTAAAACAAGTTTAGCCTTTGTTTACGATTGACCAGATATTGTTTCCATATCCGGTCTTTCAATAAAGGCAGGATAATGGCAAAGGTTGGGCACCGGTCACAGACCGGTCACAATTTTGGGCCGCTGCGTCGGAAGGTCCCTCCAACCGGGTCTCTCTCCCCGGTCGACATTCCCGCCGCAGTGGCCCCAAAATTCTCCCCTGCACAATACCGGTTCCAATGATCAGCAAACGGGTGCGTTGTCGGCCCCCTTGCATTGCGCGCCATCGCTGCCCCCGGCGCATGTCATATTGCGCAATGGCCATCCCTGCCCTATGTGGCACTTCATGACACAAGAATTGCATATCGTGGGCGGCGGCATGGCCGGGTCCGAAGCTGCCTGGCAGGCGGCGAACATGGGCGTAAAGGTCGTGCTGCACGAGATGCGGCCCAAGGTCGAAACCTTTGCCCACCAGACCGGCAACCTGGGTGAGATGGTCTGCTCCAACTCCTTCCGGTCCGATGACGATGAACAGAATGCCGTCGGCCTGCTGCATTGGGAAATGCGCGCCGCCAAGGGTCTGATCATGACCACGGCGGATAAGCATCGCCTGCCCGCAGGCGGCGCCCTGGCGGTGGACCGGGAACCCTTTGCCGAAACCGTGACCGCGCAGCTTAAGAGCCTGCCGAATGTCTCTGTTTCTTATGAAGAAATCACAGAGCTTCCCACCGAAGGTCAGTGGATCTTCGCAACCGGCCCGCTGACCTCCCCCGATCTGGGCAAGGCGATCCAGGCCGAAACCGGCGCCGAGGCGTTGGCGTTCTTCGATGCCATCGCGCCCATCGTCTATGCCGAGAGCATCGACATGTCCAAGGCCTGGATGCAGTCGCGCTATGACAAGGGCGAAACCGAGGAGGAGCGCACCGCTTACCTCAACTGCCCGATGGACAAGGACCAGTACGAGGCCTTCATTGATGCGCTGCTGGCCGCCGACAAGACCGAGTTCCACGAGGGCGAGACCGCTGGCTATTTCGACGGCTGCCTGCCGATCGAGGTGATGGCCGAACGGGGCCGCGAGACCCTGCGCCATGGGCCCATGAAACCCGTCGGCCTGACCAACCCGCATCAGCCCGAGGTCAAGGCCCACGCCGTGGTGCAGCTACGGCGCGACAATGCTTTGGGGACGCTGTTCAACATCGTCGGCTTCCAGACCAAGATGAAATACGGCGCCCAGACCGAGGTTTTCCGGATGATTCCGGGGCTGGAGAATGCCAGTTTCGCTCGGCTTGGCGGTATCCACCGCAATACCTTCCTCAACTCTCCGACCCTTCTGGACAGCCAGATGCGCATGAAATCGCGGCCCAATATCCGCTTTGCCGGGCAGATTACCGGCGTCGAAGGCTACGTGGAAAGCGCCGCCATGGGCCTGCTTGCCGGTCGTCTGGCCGCTGCGGAGATCCTGGGCAAGCCCCTGACCGATGTGCCTCAGGACAGCGCCATGGGCGCGCTGATCCATCACATCACCGGCGGCGCCGAGGCCAAGACGTTCCAGCCGATGAACGTGAACTTTGGCCTGTTCCGCCCGGTGGATGGGCTGAAAGGCGGGCGTCGGGGCCGCAAGGACCGCTACAAGGCCTATACTGACCGGGCCAAAGCCGCCTGGACCGAATGGCTGCAGCAGTTTTCCTGAACCGCGAGGGGCGCAATGACATTTCGCACCCGTTTTGCGCCCTCGCCCACCGGCCCGCTGCACCTGGGCCATGCCTATTCCGCGATCATTGCTCATGACATGGCCCGCGCCGCCGGAGGCGCCTTCCTGCTGCGCATGGAGGACACCGACCTGCAACGGTCGAAACCGGAATGGGACGCGGCCATTATGGAAGATCTGACCTGGCTGGGCCTTCGCTGGGACGAGCCTATTCTGCGCCAGTCAGAGCATCTGAACGACTATAGCAAATACCTCGAAACCTTTGAAAGAATGGGGCTTTTATACCCCTGCTCCTGCAGCCGTGCAGATATCCGCGCCGCCCTCTCCGCACCGCAGGAGGGTGTCAGCCACGACGTCTATCCCGGCACCTGCAAGAACCGCCCCATGTCGGATCGCAAACCGGGTGATGCGCTGCGGCTGCATCTTGACCGCGCGCTTTCCCGCCTCAAAGGCCAGAACGTGGTGTTTGAGGAAACCGGCGCGGCGCATAACGGCACACACCATCTGGATCCTGAGCGCGCCCGAAAGGAAATCGGCGATGTCGTTCTGTCCCGTAAAGGCGAAGAGATCATCGCCTATTTCCTGGCCTCGGCGCTGGACGACGTGCATCAGGAGATCACCCATGTGGTACGGGGCGAGGATCTGTTCGACTTCACCCAGCTACAGGTCCTGCTACTGACGCTACTGGAGCTGCCCGTCCCCATCTACCACCATCACCGCCTGATCCGTGACGAGGCAGGCAAGCGCCTCGCCAAACGCGACGATGCCCGAGCCATCGCAAAATACCGCGCCGAGGGCGCAACACCGCAGGACATCCGCCGCATGGTCGGCCTTGGCTGAGCTGCCTCAGACCATGGGCGCCATCAGTTCGACCTCTTCCCCTTCCCGCACAGCGGTATAGAAACAGCTGCGCCGGTTGGTGTGGCAGGCCGGTCCGGTCTGGCGCACGACAGCAAGCAAGCAATCCCGGTCACAATCCAGTCGCAGATCCACCAGCTCCTGCACGTGGCCCGAGCTTTCACCCTTGACCCAGAACGACTGCCGCGAACGCGACCAATAGGTTACCTTGCCCGTCTCAAGCGTGCGTGCAACGCTTTCGGCGTTCATCCAGGCCATCATCAGCACCTCTTTGCTGTCGTGGTCCTGCGCGATACAGGGGATCAGGCCGTTTGCGTCGTAACGCAGGCTTGCGGGATCAAAGGACTGTGTGGTCGCGCTGGACATGGCAAAAACCTTTTGCATCTGAAGCTTCGCTCCCTATGTATGAGGAACTCCACCCAAGGGAAACCCCGAGGCCCGCATGTCCAGCGAAACCGATCTGATCAAACTCTATTCTTCCCGCATTCTGGCCCTTGCGGCGGATATTCCGCATTTGGAGCGTCTGGAAGATCCTGATGTCACAGTGAAAAAACGCTCGCCTCTCTGCGGGTCGACGGTGACCGTCGATCTGAAGGTCGAGGATGGCAAGATCACCGATTTCGGCCAGGACGTGAAAGCCTGCGCCCTGGGGCAAGCCGCGGCATCGGTTGTCGCGGATCACATTATCGGCTGCTCGCTGGAGACGGTGGAAAAGGCCCGCAACCAGCTGAAAGCGATGCTGACCGAAGGTGCCGAACCGCCGCAAGCCCCCTTTGAC
Source organism: Pseudophaeobacter sp. 1A16562 (assembly GCF_041008785.1). Classification (NCBI taxonomy): domain Bacteria; kingdom Pseudomonadati; phylum Pseudomonadota; class Alphaproteobacteria; order Rhodobacterales; family Roseobacteraceae; genus Pseudophaeobacter; species Pseudophaeobacter sp. 1A16562. The sequence continues at coordinate 59,733 of NZ_JAXGFT010000012.1, forward strand.
GAACTTGAGGTATTGGTGCCCGCCCGTGAGTTCAAGAATCGCCATGCTTCGATCATGCTGGCGCTGGATGCGACACATGAGGCGCTTCAGCAAGTTGCTAAGGAAGAGTGTACTTAACGATAATTTTATAACACTTGGGCTACTTGTTGACTGTGAACGAGTAAACGGGTCCCTAAATGCTGCAAAAACAAGACACTCAGGCGCCATCAGTTGCGGACTCCAATCTGAACGATCTTGCCGAAATCTCTTCCCAGCTCGGTTTTGAAATCGTCGACATTGCCGGGTTTCTGGACACGATCGAGAGTAAATCCAAAACCCAACTTGAAGATCTTGACCAATTGGACCGAGGCGCCGAGCGGGTTGTCAGATCGAATGCGCAGGTCATGGAGACCGTGGGGGCCGTCTCTCTATCAACCCAGAAAACGCTGGAGTCAGCCAGAGAGTCCGTAGCCCTCGTCCGCGAAAGCAGCGGCCGCAGCCAGGAGGTTGCCGAATGGGTGCAGGATCTCAACAGCCGGACCGAGGACGTCAGCAACACCGTCGACGCTATGCGCAAGGACAACGAGATCATCACTTCGATCGCGGCGCAGGTGAACATTCTGGCCATCAATGCCAAGATCGAAGCGGGGCGCGCAGGCGATGCCGGGCGGGGATTTGCGGTCGTTGCAGAGGCGATCAATGATCTGTCCAAACGCACCCAACGCGCGGCACGGGAGATCAGCACAAATATCGAAACGCTTTACAGCTGGATCCGGACTCTGGACGAAGAGACTGAGACGATGTCCCAGTCCGCCAAACAAATCCTCGACCGCGCCCGAGACACCGACGCGTCGCTGGCTGGCATTGAAAAAGACGCCCAGAACGTGAACAGCGAAACCGGCCGGATTCTGACCGATGCCACGACCGTGCGCGACGCGATGGAGGCGTGTTTTCCCAACATCAACCGGATCAAGCATTCTGTTCAGGACACCACTGACGACATTCAAAAGACCCACCACCGTGTTGAAAATCTTATTCTTTCCTCTGAACGTCTTGTTCAGGGCACGGTCGCTCTTGGCGGCCAATCCGGGGACAAGATGTTCATCGCATTTGTCACCGACATGGCGGCCCAGATTGGCAGGCTATTCGAGGAGGGCCTGACCAGCAGCCGGATTTCGCAGGCAGATCTGTTCGACCGGACCTATGTTCCAATCCCCAACACCAATCCGACACAGGTCATGACCCGTTTCACCAAGTTCACCGACAGCGTCCTGCCGCCGCTGCTGGAGGCCGCCCTGGATCTGGATCCGCGCGTGGTCTTTTCCGCAGCAGTGGACGTCAACGGATACCTCCCGACCCACAACAAAAAATTTTCCAAACCGCAAAGCGCAGATCCTGACTGGAACATGGCCAACTGCCGCAACCGGCGGATTTTCGATGATCGCGTCGGGCTCAAGGCCGGACGCAACACAGGTCCCTTCCTGATGCAGGTTTACCGGCGCGACATGGGCGGCGGCGACTTCGTCATGATGAAGGACCTGTCGGCGCCCATTACCGTGGGCGGTCGCCATTGGGGTGGTCTGCGGATGGCCTTTACGACCTGAAGCCCAATTACACGGATCCCCGAAACAGACGAAAACCCCGCGCAACTATATATTTACGCAATAAAAAAAGCCGCCACACATCCGGGCAGATGGTGGCGGCAACTCTGGTTCTTCATGCGGGACGGGTCACGCTTTCCGGCAATCAGGCAAGGCCGGACGGGGATGGGTACAGGCAGGTGTTCCCCTCATCGGTTCGGGACAGGATGCAGTGCGACCACCATGAAGAGCCAAGATCGAATTCAGGATTGTCTCAGGCTTAGAAAGATCCCGGAAGGTGCAGCGCCGCCACCAGCATGACCGTAAGGGCGCCCGCACCAATCGCGTCCTGCAGCAGGGTGGATTGGGCGTTTTGAAGGGTCGTTTTCAACTGTGCAATCATTATCGTTCCTCCGGTCTGTTCGCTGTGTTTGCGCTTGGGCGCGCTCTTGTTTCCTCTTTGTTCTCATTTTACGAACAGCATGTAAAGAACTTTATGGGAACATTTGCGAACTTTTTGGAACAAAACCGGTTTCAGCAGGAACGAAACAGGTTAACCCACTGAAATTAAACGGAACGCCTGGTCCTGCTTCATCAACCACAGCAGGACGCGTGCGGCCTGCCCCCGGGGGCCGGTAAGATCGGGGTCTTTGGCCAGCAGCGCACGCGCATCGCTCTGCGCTACGGCCATCAATGGTGCCTGCCGTTCCAGATCGGCAATCCTGAACCGTGGAAGGCCGGATTGGGCTGTGCCAATCATGTCACCGGCACCGCGCATCTCCAGATCGGTTTCGGAAATGCGAAAGCCATCCTCGGTTTCGCGCAGCACCTCCAGCCGCCGACGGCCTCCCTCACTCAGCGGTGGCTGGTACATCAACAGGCAGGTGGATTCGGCGCTGCCACGGCCGACCCGCCCCCGCAGCTGGTGCAACTGTGCGAGGCCAAAGATTTCGGCCCGTTCGATCACCATGATCGAGGCATTGGGCACGTTGACGCCCACCTCGATCACCGTGGTCGCCACCAGAACCTTGGTCTCACCGTTTTGAAAGGCGGCCATGGCCGCATCTTTTTCCCCAACCGGCATCTGCCCATGCACGAGACCCACCACGCCTTCGCCAAGGGCGGCGCGCAAGAGCTTGAACCGTTCTTCTGCAGCGGTCAGGTCCATGACCTCGGATTCGCCAACCAAGGGGCACACCCAGTAGCACTGCCGCCCTTCCTCAATGGCGTGGCGCAGGTGGCTGACAATCTCCTCGGTCCGTTCCGTGCTGATCACAGCCGTCTTGACCGGCTTGCGGCCCGGGGGTTTCTCATCCAGCACCGAAACATCCATATCCCCGTACTGCGCCAGAGCCAGTGAGCGCGGAATGGGAGTCGCGGTCATCACCAGAACATCGGCGCCCATGCCCTTTTCTGCCAGTTCCATACGTTGACGAACGCCAAACCGATGCTGTTCATCCACGATGGCCAACCGCAAATCTGCAAAATGAACATCCTGCTGGAACACTGCATGCGTCCCGACCAGGATCTGGATATCACCTCGCTGCAGCGCTGCAAGCTTGGCCTTGCGCTCGGCGCCCTTGTCGCGGCCGGTCAGCAGTTCCAGAACCACGCCTGCTTCTTCGGCCAGGGGGCGCAGCCCGTCGTAATGCTGCTGCGCAAGGATGCTGGTCGGGGCCATCATCACACCCTGCCCGCCTGCCTCAACCGCAACCAGAAGCGCCATCAGCGCCACCAGCGTCTTGCCCGCGCCCACATCGCCCTGCAGCAGCCGGTTCATCCGCCTGTCCGAGGCCATATCGGCGGAGATTTCCTCAATCGCTCGGGTTTGCGCCCCCGTGGGGCGATAAGGTAGCGCCGACAGGACACGGGATTGCAAACGCCCGGTGGCCTGACTCTGGATGCCACGGGATTTGCGCTCCGATTGGCGGGCAATCGCCAGCGTCAGCTGATGCGCGAACAGCTCATCATAGGCCAGGCGCGCCCGTGCCGGAGCGTCAGGGGCGAGATCCTCCTGCCCTTGTGGCTCATGCGCCGTGGTGATCGCCTCGTCCCATGAAGGCCAGGCTTCGCGTTTGACTTGCTCGGGGTCGATCCATTCGGGCAGTTCCGGCGCCAGATCCAATGCGCCGCGCAGCGCCTTGAACATGGTTTTCTGCGATACCCCATGGGTCAGGTGATAGACTGGCTCGAACTCGGGAATCGTCGCGGCTTCGGCCAGTGGCACCATGTGATCGGGATGCACCATCTGCGCGATACCGTCGAACAGCTCCAGCTTGCCCGACACCAGACGGCGCGATCCCTCGGGGCATTGCGCCTCCAGATAACGGCTGCGTCCGTGAAAGAACACCAACTGAAAATCCGTCTCCGCATCCGTCACCGTAATACGGTAGGCGCCCCCGCGATTGCGCGGCGGCCTATGGCCGCCGATGGTAACCTCAACCGTGGCAACGGTCGGCAGCTCCAACCCGGAAACCGTATCGCGACGACGGCGATCCTGTACCGAGTATGGCAATGAAAACAACAGGTCACGCGGCGTTTCTATATGGATATGCTCCAGATTTTGGGCCGTCTTCGGCCCAATCCCTGGCAGTTTCTCCAGCCCTGAAAACAGGGGAAACAGGATCTCGGGACGCCCGCTCATGACTGTTCTATCAGCTCCAGCCAACTGTCTTCATCCAGAACCTTGATCCCAAGATCTGCCGCCTTGGTTGCCTTGGAACCGGCCCCGGGCCCCGCCACAAGGATATCGGTTTTCTTGGAGACCGAGCCGGAGACCTTTGCCCCCAGTGCCTCAGCCCGCGCCTTGGCCTCGGCCCTTGTCATCTTTTCCAGCGTTCCGGTAAATACCACCGTTTTGCCGGACACCGGGCTTTCGGCGGCGGGTGCATCCGGGGCGATGATAGTCAGATGCGCGGTCAACCGGTCAATCGCGGCGCGTTCCTCAGGGTTGGCGAGCGCGTCGGACAGAGACAGGGCCAGAATAGGTCCTATCCCGTCGGCGCCGACCAGATCGTCCCAGGCCGCCTGCGCTGCCTCGGGCACGTCGCAGGCGCTGACCGCAGCGGCACGGGTATCGGAGATCCGGGCGCGGCGCCCTTCCTCGGCGGCGGCGATGCGTTCGGCCTCTTCCGCCTCATCCGCCGCCCGATGCGCTAGCGCCGCCGGACGCGCGGTATCAAGCGCCGAAACCAGTTCATCCCAACCGCCGTAATGCAGCGCCAGATCGCGGCCACCGACCTCGCCGACGTGGCGAATACCAAGGGCAAAGATGAACTTGGCCAGTGGGATCTGTCGTTTCTCATCAATGGCATCAAACAGGTTGGTGGCCGATTTTTCGCCCCAGCCTTCGCGGTTTTTCAGCTGCTGCATGCCAGAGCCAAAGCGGTCCCGCAGGGTAAAGATATCAGCCGGTTCGCGGATCCATTCGTCGCCGTAGAATTGTTCGACCTGCTTGTTGCCCAGCCCATCAATATCAAAGGCCGCGCGAGAGACGAAATGTTTCATTTTTTCAACAGCCTGCGCGGGACAGATAAGGCCACCGGTGCAGCGGCGCACAGCGTCGCCCTCTTCCCTGATCGCATCGGATCCGCATTCCGGGCAGATATGCGGGAAGGCATACGGCTCTGCCCCCACGGGACGTTTGGCGAGGTCCACATCCGCCACCTTGGGGATCACATCACCAGCGCGATAGATCTGTACCCAGTCGCCGATGCGGATGTCCTTGCCGCCACGGATTTCTTCGCCCTTGGAGTCTAGCCCGCGAATGTAATCCTCGTTGTGCAGGGTTGCGTTCGAGACAACCACCCCGCCCACGGTCACCGGGGTCAGTCGCGCAACGGGACTGAGCGCACCGGTGCGGCCAACCTGAATGTCGATAGCTTCCAGCCGGGTCCAGGCCAGTTCAGCCGGAAACTTATGCGCAATTGCCCAGCGTGGCGTGGTGGAGCGGAACCCCAGCCGCGCCTGCAGCGCCATGTCATTCACCTTGTAAACGACACCGTCGATATCGTAGCCCAGTGTGGCCCGCTGTTCCTCGATGCTCCGGTAATGCGCAATCATCTCGTCCACAGTGGGGCACAGCCTGGTCAGGGGATTGATGGTAAAGCCAAAGCTTTCCAATCGTTTCATCGCCTTGAACTGCGTTTCCGCAAGAGGTTCAGAGAGCTCGCCCCAGCTATAGGCAAAGAATTGCAATGGACGGGAGCGGGTAATTTCCGGATCCAGTTGACGCAAGGACCCTGCCGCCGCGTTGCGCGGGTTGGCAAATGTCTTGCCGCCGCGTTCTTCCTGCCGGGCGTTCAGGGCGGCAAAAGCCTCATGGCTCATGTAGACTTCGCCGCGCACCTCCAGCACTGCGGGCGCATCTACGATCTGCTGCGGAATATCGGCGATGGTGCGGGCGTTTTCGGTGACGTTCTCGCCCACCGATCCATCACCGCGGGTGGCAGCCTGTATCAGCACACCGTTTTCATAGCGCAGAGAAAGAGACAGACCATCGATTTTTGGCTCGGCGGTAAAGCTGAGCGGAGTATCCTCGGACTGACCCAGGTATTTTCGGATACTGCGGGCAAAATCGTCTACATCACTGTCTTCAAATGCATTTCCCAGTGACAACATCGGCACGCTATGCGCCACCTTGCCAAAGCCAGAGGCCGCGGGCGCCCCTACGGCCTCAAGCTGAGACGCCTCGTCCTTCAACGCCGGAAATGCTTCCGTCAAAGCAACATACCGCCGCTTCGCCGCATCGTATTCAGCGTCCGAAATGATCGGCGCATCTTCCTGGTGATACGCAAGATCGGCGGTTTGCAGTTTCTCCTGCAAAGCCAGGAATTCCTGGCGGGCGTCCTCTTTTGAAAGACTCTTCGGATCGCTGTCTTGGCTTTGTGTCACGCGTTTGCCCCGTCTTGCTTCAGACTAGGTGATAGGCCGCAGAACCTGCCACGTCCAGAGAAGCAAGAGGGCTTTGGCGTCCCATCAAACACAAAAAATCCCGCCGCAGCGGGTTGAGCCAAGGCCCGTACAGAACCTTACTCACGAAAATCAAAATTGGCATGGTGCGCACATGGTAAATGGCGCAGCCACATGGTTAACGACACATGCCTTTAGTTAACAGCACATGCCATTATGATTGAGGGCAGATATCTGCCCCCAAAAAAGAGTTACAAATCGAATGGGTCGCCGATCAGGCGCCGACTGCCATCCGTTGTTCGGCACCGCCACCGAGTTGATCGTCCTGCGGATCACGCAGCACATAGCCCCGGCCCCAGACCGTTTCGATGTAGTTTTCACCGCCTGTTGCAGTGCTGAGTTTCTTTCTCAGCTTGCAGATGAAAACGTCGATGATTTTCAGTTCGGGCTCGTCCATCCCGCCATAAAGATGGTTCAGGAACATTTCCTTGGTCAGGGTGGTCCCTTTCCGCAGGCTGAGCAATTCCAGCATCTGGTATTCTTTGCCGGTCAGGTGAACGGCCTTGCCGTCAACCTCAACGGTTTTTGCATCCAGATTAACCGAGATCTTGCCCGTCTTAATGATCGACTGGGAGTGACCTTTGGAGCGGCGAATGATCGCGTGGATCCGTGCCACCAGTTCCTCACGATGGAACGGCTTGGTCAGGTAATCATCAGCGCCGAAACCGAAGCCTTTGATTTTATTGTCTGTATCATCGGCACCAGACAGGATGAGAATGGGCGTCTCAATACGTGCCATGCGCAATTGGCGCAGCACTTCGTGCCCGTTCATGTCCGGCAGTCCCAGATCCAAAAGGATCAGATCGTAATCGTAAAGCTTCGCCAGATCGATGCCTTCCTCGCCCAGATCCGTCGTATAGACGTTCAGGTTGGCATGGGTCAGCATCAACTCAATGCTTTTTGCAGTTGTAGGATCATCCTCAACAAGAAGAATGCGCATGTTCGTTTTCTCCGCCTGTATCCTGTTTCCCTCAGGTCGCTGTTAACCTTGCTGGAAAATAGTTAATGCCCCGTTACCATGATCGTTAAAACTCAACATCAAATCAACCGTTCGGTGTTGTTTTAGCACAAAATGGCACTGGGTAGGCGGAGCAAAAGGTTAGTATTAAGCACTAAGGCTTACGAAATTTCTTCAATTGGGTGGTTTTCAACGCTTCTTCGCCGTGATCGGCAACCGCAGCAACCCAGCTGCGGAATTCTTCTTCACTGAGACCATAAAGACGCAGTGCTTCCCCTTGTGGCAGCAATCCATAAAGAACGCCCCTCACCACCGAGGCCTTGCGCGAGGCAACCCAGCGTTTTGTCGTTTTGGGCGGAAGGTCTGCACGGGTCATAACGGAGCCGTCCGGCAAGGTCACAGCCCGTGGTCCATCTACTTTTTTCAAGAACATTGCTTTATCCTTGTGAGGATCTGCGTAATTAGCTTCGTGAGCAGGTTTCCCCCATTGTCCTTAATGGCGCGTGAACCACACACTTGAGAGTCGTTAGGATTTTCCTATATTCTGCAACGCCTTTCCCTTGAACTAAGGAGTCGCCCTATGGCGCTGGATACCGACGGCCCGCTGAATTCGCTTGGCTTTGCCAAACCGCCCTCGGAAACGCGGGTGGTTGTTGCCATGTCCGGCGGCGTCGACAGCTCTGTTGTTGCTGCATATTTGGCCGATCAGGGCTATGATGTGGTGGGCGTCACGCTGCAGCTTTACGACCACGGCGCGGCCCTGGCCAAAAAGGGCGCCTGCTGCGCTGGGATCGACATTCACGATGCGCGGCGAGTCGCCGAAGAGCGCGGATTCCCGCACTATGTTCTCGACTATGAGAACATTTTTAAGGATGCGGTTATCGATGAGTTTGCCGACAGCTATCTGGCCGGGGCAACGCCAGTGCCCTGCATCCGCTGCAATGAACGGGTCAAATTCAAGGATCTTCTGGAGACCGCAAAGGATCTGGAGGCCGATTGCATGGCGACGGGTCACTATATCCAGCGCAAGATGGGCCCCAACGGCCCCGAGCTGCATTCGGCCGAGGATGCTAACCGGGATCAGAGCTATTTCCTTTTTTCAACAACGCCGGAACAGCTGGATTATCTGCGCTTTCCGCTAGGGCATCTGCCCTCCAAGGATGCCACCCGCGAGATGGCCTCCCGCTATGGGCTGGCAGTGGCCGACAAACCCGACAGTCAGGACATCTGTTTCGTACCCGATGGCAACTATGCGAGCGTGATCGAGAAGCTGCGCCCGGGTGCGGCCGATCCGGGCGAGATCGTTCATGCGGACGGACGCGTTCTGGGTCAGCACACCGGGGTGATTCACTATACCATCGGCCAGCGCCGCGGCCTGGGAATCGGCGGCCTCAGCGAGCCGCTCTATGTGGTGCGGCTTGATGTGGACAAGAAACAGGTGGTCGTCGGCCCCAAGGAATTGCTGGCCACCCGAATCGTACCCGTGCGGGAAATCAACTGGCTGGGCGACGAACCCTTTACCAGCCAGAAGGAATGGCACGTCGCGGTGAAGGTCCGCTCGACCCGCCCCCCGCGTGAGGCGATTATCCGTCCATTGTCCGAAACCACGGCCGAGGTTGAGCTCCTGACGCCCGAAGAAGGCGTATCGCCCGGACAGGCCTGCGTTTTCTATGACACCGAAAGTAGCCGCATCTTTGGAGGCGGCTGGATCTGGCGCGGCTACTAAAGGCGCGCCAGAACCGCGCGGGCGGCGCGCAGGCCCGGAGCCTCCCCGCCCTCGCCCAGACGCTCCATGGTGAGCCCCATGGCGTCCTGCTGCGCCTCAGGGTTGGCACGGACATCTGCCAGCGCCCCGGCGATCCGCGACGGGGTGCAATCTGGCCCAAGGCATTCCGGCACGACGCGGGTCTCGCTCACCAGATTGACGAGTGTGACCGTATCAATCAGGGCCATGCGCTTCATGATCTGCCAGGTCAGCCATTGGAAGCGATAGGCGATCACCATGGGCGTGCGCGCGGCGGCTAGCTCCAGCGACACGGTGCCCGAAGCTGCAAGCGCCAGATCCGCCGCGGCAAAGGCCGCTCGTTTGCGCGCCTCGGCAACAGCCGGGTCAAGACCGGTCGGGTCGAGCAACACAGTGCCCTGTGGCCAATCTTTGGCGTGCTCGCGCACCAATTCAGCCACCGGACCGGCGGTCGGCACCACGAATCGGTATTCGGGATAGGCCGCCGCGAAATCCCCCAGCGCCGCGCCAAAGACGGGCGCCAAGCGCCCCACCTCTGACCGTCGTGATCCCGGCAGGGCCAATAGGATCGGCGCATCGCCAAGGTCACAGGTCTGGCGCAACGCGGCGATCTCTTCTGCCGTCGCCTTTGGCTCTGCTACTACGGGATGGCCGACAAAATCGCAGTCCATCCCGGCAGCTTCCATATAAGGCGGCTCGAACGGCAGCAGCGCCAGCACGTGATCGATGCAGGTGGCCATCTTCTGCGCCCGGCCCGGCCGCCAGGCCCAGACGGACGGTGCCACGTAATGCACGGTACGGATGTCGCTGCCCTGTTTCACCAGCCGCGCCACGCGCAGCGAGAAATCCGGGCTGTCGATGGTGATCAACACATCAGGGCGCATGGCGATCACAGCATCAGCGGTTTCACGGATACGGCGTTTCAGATGGCGGTATTTCGGCAGAACCTCGGCCAGGCCCATGACGGACAGCTCGTCCATCGGAAACCGGGACTGCAGCCCCTGCTCAGCCATCAGGGTACCGCCAATCCCTTCAAATGAAACATCGGCCGCTAGCGTTTTCAGCCCCTCCATCAGGGCCGCGCCCAGCCGATCCCCCGAAGGCTCCCCGGCCAGGATAAAGACCCGGAGGCTCATGCCGCGTCGCGCAGCCACAGGAACAGGCCCAGACGGTCACAGGTGGCAATCACCGCCTCCTGCTCCAGCACGATCACGCCTCCGGCCTCCAGCACGATACCGGACAGACCGGCTGCTGCGGCCTTTTCCACCGTCGCAGGGCCAATGGTAGGCAGATCGGCGCGCCGGTCCTGTCCTGTCTTCGGCGCTTTGACCATCACTCCGCCCTGCCCGTCCGGACGGCGGATCAAGGTTTCCAGCATCCAGTCGGTGCCAAAGACCGTTTCCACCGCAACCGCTTGCCGCGCCCGCACCGCGCAGGACTGGCCAATGTCCGCAGCGCTCATCGCGGCAACGATCTCTGTTCCCCTGGCTGCGTCTGCCTTGTCGAGCTCACCTGGCTGAATACGGGTCGGCACCCCTGGCTGCATCAAAAGGTCAGGCGCCACATCATGCGCAGCCCGTACCGCAAAACCTGCTGACTCAAAAAGTTCCATGATCGCCCGCAATGCGCCGTCATCCCCGGCGCCAAGTGCAGCCTGCAACACCGGCACCATCGGCAGGGTTTCGGCATCGATGGCCGCAGGATCAATGGCCGGGCGCGACACGCCCCCCGCCAGGCAAATCTCCGTTACGCCTGCGGACGTCAGCCGGGCGAGGAAACTGCCCAACTGTTCCAGCCGAAAGGTGATTTCCGGATCAAGCGTATCCGGCTCGGACCCCGCCATGGCGCAGACCAGCGGCCGTTCGGACAGGCGATTACAGATTTCAAGCGGCAGCGCACCGCGCCCCGCGATCAGAGCGATCATGCGATCATCCCCCAGGTGTCAAAAACGACCGGTCGCTTGCACCGGTGATAAAGGCGATGATTTCCTGCACATAAGCGCTGTCGGTTTCCTCACCAAGGCGCCGGGCGCGTTCCTGAAAGGTGCCCTCCCCCTGTGCCAGCATCTGGAAGGCGGCGCGCAGGGCGGTAATATCTGCCCGCGACACACCGCGGCGTTTCAGGCCGACAAGGTTAAGCCCGTCCAGCTCTCCGCGCGGGGCCTGTACCAGTCCGTAGGGGATCACATCATTTGTGACCATGGTCACCGCGCCGATGATAGCGCCGCGCCCAATACGCACCCATTGGTGGATACCCGAAAGACCACCGATGATCACATCATCCTCGATCACGCAATGACCTGCGACGGCGGCAGAATTGACCACGATCACCCGATCCCCGATCTGCGCGTCATGGGCAATGTGGCAACCGGCCATGAACAAGCCGTCATCGCCGATCCGGGTCACCCCGCCGCCACCTTCGGTACCGGCATTGATGGTCACATGTTCACGGATCCGGTTGCGCGCACCGATCACGGTCCGGCTTTTCTCTCCCTTGAACTTCAGATCCTGCGGAATCTCACCGATCACTGCGAAGGAGAACACCGTCGTCTCTGCGCCGATCTCGGTTTCGCCGGTGACCACCACATGGGATTTCAGAACCACCCTTTCGCCAAGGGTGACGTCAGCGCCGACCATGCAGAACGGGCCGATTTCGCAGCCCTCACCAATGGTGGCGCCCGGTTCGATCACCGCCGACGGATGGATCTGGCTCATCGCGATCAATCCTTCTGAATGTCGACCATGGCCGAGAATTCAGCCTCGGCAGCGGTTTCCCCATCGACCGAGGCAACGCCCTTGAACTTGAAGATCTTGCCACCTTTCTTCCCGCGTAGGGTTTCGACATGCATGTTCAGGACGTCGCCCGGGATCACCTTGCGGCGGAATTTGCACTTATCGATATTCATGAAGTAGATCAGCAGGTCGGTATCGACCATATCCATTCCGACACCCAGCATGACGCCGGCGGTTTGCGCCATCGCCTCGACGATGGTCACGCCCGGCATGATCGGCGTGCCGGGGAAGTGGCCCTGAAAATGCGGTTCGTTCATGGTGACGTTCTTGATCCCATGCGCCGAGGTGTATCCGTCGATTTCGATCACTTTGTCGACCAGCAGGAACGGGTAACGATGCGGCAGAATGCGCTGGATCAGGTGAATATCGGCACTTTTCAGATCGGCGGTCATGGCGGGTATCCCGTTTTTTTATATGTCCTGCGTCACTACCAAGCGGGAACGGTCTGGGCAAGCGCACCGCGCCGATGTCAGGCACCGGTCAGACCTGTTTCACTGGTCAGACGACTGGCTTTCAAGGTCTGCCCCGTCTCCCAGAACGGCATCGATGCGCGTGATCGCAAGATCCGTCACATCCGCGGCCTCAGAGCTGAGGAAAACCGAAGAGTTATCCAGAATGGCACCGGCGCCGCTGTCACGCATGATCCCCTGAAGGATGGGCAAAGAGGCAACAAAGAACTCCCGGCGGGCTGTTTCGCCCATTTGAGTGATCTCGCGCAGTTTCTGATCCTGCGTGCGCCGGGTCTCCTGCACCTTTTTGTCAAAGGCATCCGCAAGCGTGCGAAACGCCTCGGGCTCCATAGAGGGCCGCCGCTGAGTCAGGTCCTGCTCTTCGGCGCGCAGCTCTGCTTCGATACGGCGGTTCTCGGCGGTGAGCACGGCACCTTCGGCTTCCAGCTCACGCGTGACACGCTGGCCAAAGGCGCTTTCGGAGAAGAGACGGTCGGGCTGAATCGTCAGAATGCCACTTTGCGGCGCGCCAATCTGCATTTCCTGGCCGAGAGACAGATTGAAAGGCGCGGGTGTTCCAATAGCCGTTGACTGGGCCAACGCTGTTCCAGCGGTCAAAGGCAGGCACAGCGCTAGGCCCATAACGAGCGCCCGGCGCGCCAGATAAAGGGGCGCCGACCAGCCGGTCGGCGCCCTCGTTTTTATACGCGTCGGCCTTGCCTGCATCACCGGGTCAGAACCGGGCCTGCAAGGTCAGATCGAAACTTTGTTCCTTGTCAAAGTCTTCTTTCTTGACCGCATTGGAAAAGTTGAACCGCAACGGGCCAAAGGCCGTGGTCCAGAGGACCGAAAAGCCGACCACGTGCCGGAAAGAGCCGTTACGGCCGACGACGAAACCACCGCTGGCCGGTGTGTCCACGTCCTGCAGGCCCCAAAGGTTGCCGACATCGTAGAAAAGACCACCGCGTAGCCCCAGTTCCTCAGGCAGGCCCAGCGGGAATTCGGCATCAAAACGTGCAACGGCATAGACGTTGCCGCCGAGGAAATCGTCGTAACTTCCGCCATCAGCCCGCGGCGCAGTATCCCGAGGCCCGATCCCGCCGGGTTCGAACCCTCGCATAACGCTGGGGGTCAGAACAAAACGGTCAATCGAGCGGCTGTAATCGTCGCCCATCCAGTGCAGCGAGCCAGTTTCCAAAGTCGCCCGAAGCGTGACTTCCTCGTTGAGGATCTTGCGCTGTGCGACCAGCTTGGCCGTGGTTCTGAGGTATTCGCTATCCCCGCCAAGTCCGGCATAATCAGCGCCCACCTGCATGGTGAAACCGATATTGGGGTCGAGACCGGTCAGACGGCTGTCATAGGAATATGTGAACCCAAGGGAGCTGGACGTTTTGCTGCCTTGATTGATCTCACTTCTTATCACAGGGCCCGCCACAGGGTAGGTCCCTCCGACAAAGCTCACGTCATCGCGGCGGATCATCTCACTGTCGGCCCAAGTATAGCGCACTTCCAGAGTGGTATCTTCGGTCACATTGAAGGTCAGCGCCGGACGGAAGAACGCGCGGGAGGTGTCATACTCCGCATAGCTAGAATCGGTTTCGGACACACCAAGGTCCAAATCGAATTTCAGATCGCGTCCCAGCAGATGCGGCTCGGTAAAGCCAAGAACGTACTCTTCCGATTCCTGAGCAGTCGCGATCGAGAAAGACAGGCGTTGACCGCGGCCCAGGAAGTTGTTCTCGGTCAGGCCAACGTTAACCCCAAAGCCGTCGTTGACAGAGTATGCGCCGCCAAGGCTCAACGAACCGGTCGGTTGCTCTTCGACGTTCACATCTACGATCACCTGGCTTTCGGAGCTGCCTTCCCGGACGTCCACGTCTGATTTGGCAAAGAAGCCAAGCGCACGAATCCGTTCTGCGGCATCCCGGATTTCACGCGGATTGAAGGGGTCGCCTTCGACCGAGCGGAACTTCTGGCGGATCACCCGGTCCAGCGTTGTCGTGTTGCCTTCGATATCGATGCGTTCGACGAAGACACGCGGCCCGCGCACCATCGCGAATTCAACATCCAGCGTCAGATCGCGGTCGTTGCGGGTCACCCGCGGCTCAACGCGCAGGAAATCAATCCCCTGACGCGTTGCCAGCGTTTCCAGCATCTCGATGGAACGTTCAACAATCAGCGGCGAATAGGTCACGCCCGGTTTGACTTTCAACGCAGAGCGGTAGAGGTCAGCATCGGCCTCAGCGATTTCGCTGGTCACCGAGATATTGCCGAACTCGAACTGCTGACCTTCGGTAACATCGACGACCAGATAGACGGCGTCACGCTCCCGAGTCACTTCGGCGTTGGTGCTGTTGACCCGAAAATCCACATAGCCACGCGACAGGTAGAAATCGCGCAACACCTGCCGGTCAAACTGCAGGCGGTCCTCGATCAGCGTGTCCTTGTTGATGAAGGTCCGCAAGAGACCAGCCTGCTTGGTTTCCAGAACCCGGCGCAGACGCCGATCCGAATAGACCTTGTTTCCGACAAACGAAACGCGCTCGACTTCGATGGTGTCGCCTTCGGCAATCTCGAACACCAGATCGACGCGATTGTCGCTACGGCGGATGATGCGCGGCGTTACACGCGAGGCCAAACGTCCCTGCGCCCCATAGGCTGCAGCAATGGTCTCGGCGTCCCGTTCGGCCTGCGCAGCGCGAAACACGCGGCGCGGCGCGGATTCGATCAGCTCGGCCAGCTTGTCATCCTTGATCCGCCGGTTACCTTCAAAATTGATCTGGTTAATCGTCGGGAACTCGGTGACCTTGATGATCAGAGAGTTGCCGCTTGGCACCAGCTCAACGGTTTCAAAAACACCGCTGTCAAGAATACGCTGATACGCGTCGTTCAACTGGCCAGCGCTGACCGGTTTTCCCCGTTCCAGCGCCGCATAGGACACGATCGTATCCGATTGGATGCGCTGATTGCCCTCCACCCGGACCGAATTGAACTGGTAGCTTTGCGCCGATGCGAAACTGGGCGTCAGGACAAATCCCAAGGCAACAGCCAATACGGCGCTCGATACGCTTCTATACAGTATATTGGTGCGTTTTGTGCGCACACCGCAGGATGTACCCACGACCTTCCCCCGAACCATCAGTCATAATCCGATTTTTTAAGCAGCTTTTAACTGTGCGTACCGGGTTTACTGACCGTTGTCAAAACTAAGAAATCACTCCGGGGCATGAAGATGCGCACAGACTGAGCACGGGTGACCGACGCGTTGCGCGGTGCAAACGCCGCATCCCCATGGTTTCAAAGGGATCCGAACCAGGCACCTGCAGTCAGAGCGAGAAAAATCGTCACGACCGACAGTGCGCGATCCCAATTCAGGCGCATCAAAAGACCCAGGCCATTGTCCGTTCTCATCAGAGCGTGCATGGTGACTTCCTTTCCCCAGTCGATGCCGCGCGCAAGGCTGCGCTGCGAGCGTAGCAGATTGAGAAAGGGTTAATGCGGGAATATGGCGACAGTTGGGCACCTGCCCCCTTCCCGGAGGCGGGCGCCACAACAAGTGTGTTAAATTTTAACAGAAAAGATCGTTGCCGAGTGCAAAGACCATCAACGACAGAATCATCGCAATGCCAAGGGTCATCAGGATGCGCATGGCTCCATCACTGGGCGGACGCCCTGTGACCGCCTCATAGGCGTAGAACACCAGATGCCCCCCATCCAGCGCTGGCACCGGGAAGAGGTTCAGGAGGCCAACAGCCGTCGACAGAACCGCGATGAAGCGGATGAAGCTGACCGCGCCCTGGCTTGCCATTGCGCTCGAGGTTTCCGCGATCCCGATGGGCCCTGATAGATTGCAGGTGCTGATGGCGCCGGTAATCATATGCGTCAGGCCCGAAATCGACATGTCGATCACTGACCAAACCTGCGACGCCCCTGCTACCAGGGATTCGCCGACGCCGCCCACTTCGGTTGCGGGCTCAAAGGCCTGACCGCCGACCACACCAATCCGCCAACGGGTCGCGAAACTTCCGTCGGGCTGCGGCTCATCCGTGCGACGCGGTGCCAGCGCAAGCTCCAACTCCTGCCCTTGTCGCCAGACATCCAACAGCAGTACGCGGCCATCGGCCTGTTCTACGGTCTGCTTAAGCTGATCGAAGGCAAAAATCGGCTCTCCGTCGACCCCCGTGATGACATCTCCGGCCTGAAGCCCAGCATCCGATGCAGCGCTGCGCGGCGCAACGGCCCGCACATGCGGCGGCGACAGGAACGGGCCCTGAACCGAGACCAGCTGACCATCCCGGCGCACCTGATACTCCATCGGCTGCACCATCGGCAGTTGGTCGCGGAATTCCCCCCAGGACATGGCTCCGGCCTCGTCCGGGATGGCAACGCCCTCGATTGCGACCAATTCGTCGCCTTCGCGCAGTTGGTTTTCGATGCCGGGCAGCGGCACCAAGGTGCCGATAGCCAGCGGATCCCGCAGGGTTCCCTGCGTCATCGCCAGAACCGAGAAAATGATCACTGACATCACAAAATTGAACACCGGTCCGGCAGCAACCGTAGCGCTACGCGCCCAAAGCGGGGCACCGTGCATGGTCTGGCGCAGGCGCGTCGGATCATTGGCCGCCGCCTCCATCGCGGCGCTGTCCTTGCCCGAAGCCGCATCTGCATCGCCAAGGAATTTCACATATCCCCCAAAGGGCAACAGCGCGATCTGCCAGCGGGTGCCACGCTTGTCGACGCGGCTGAACAACACCGGGCCAAAGCCCAGCGAAAAAACCTCCGCATGGATTCCGGACCACCGGCCAACGATGTAGTGGCCGTATTCATGCACCGCGACGATCACCGAAAGCGCGACAACAAAACTGCCGATGGTGTAGAGAAAGCCGCCAAACTGCGGGAGTAGGGTCACGATATCCAAGTTCTTACCTTATCTGCGTTCCGCTGCGGCGCGCTCTGCCTCTTGTCGGGCGAGATGGTCAATCTCAGTGACGTTATCAAGGGTCATTGCGGAATCAATAAGGCCGCTTTGTGCCTCCATCCGCTCCAGAACCGCGGCCGTTACCTCGGCCATTTCGGTGAACCCGATCTGTCCCGCGATGAACAGATCCAGCGCCTTTTCCTTGGCTGCGTTGAAAACGGCGCCCATCAGACCGCCGCGCTGCATTACATCATAGGCTTGCCGCAGTGCGGGGTACCGCGCGGTATCCGGAGCCGTGAAATTCAGCTGACCGATTTCCGCCAGATCGAGCCGCGCAACCGGCAGATCCTTTCGCTCGGGCCAGTGCAGCGCGTATCCGATGGCATGGCGCATATCTGGTGCGCCCAGATGCGCCATCAGGGCACCATCGCGAAAGCCAACCAGCGCATGCACCATCGATTCGGGATGCACCAGAACTTCGATCTGTTCTGGCGCGACACCAAAGAATTCTTTGGTTTCAATAACCTCTAACGCCTTATTGAACATTGATGCGCTGTCGATGGTGATGCGCTGCCCCATGTCCCAGTTTGGATGAGAGGACGCCTCGGCTAGGGTTGCCTTTTGCAGATCTTCCAGCGGCCAGTCGCGGAACGCGCCACCGGATGCGGTGATGATGATCCGCTCAACCGCGGAAACCTCTTCACCGACCAGCCCCTGAAACACCGCCGAATGTTCACTGTCCACCGGCAAGAGCCGGGCGCCATGTCGCAGCGCGGTCTGCATCAGAAGGCCACCGGCACAGACCAGCGATTCCTTATTGGCCAGCGCCAGCGTGGTGCCCTGCTCCAGCGCCTTGAGACCCGGCGCAAGACCGGCGGCGCCAACGATGGCCGACATGATCCAGTCCGCCGGACGGGTTGCCGCCTCGATCAGGGCAGCCTCGCCCGCTGCGGCCTCCACGCCACTGCCCTCCAGCGCGGCGCGCAGATCCGGCAGGCGCTCCTCATAGGCCGTTACCGCAATATCAGCCTTGAGCGCGATGGCATCCGCCGCAAGCCGGGCAATATTGGCACCGCCCGTCAGAGCGACCACGTCATAGGCGCGCTGATCGCGCCGGATCAGGTCAATGGTGTTCTGACCGATCGAGCCGGTGGCGCCGAAGATAGAGATTTTACGCATGGTCATGCCCTACAAGGCTATCCCAGAAATGTCACGAAGATCAGGAAGGCCGCCGCCGCCCCGAGCATCCCGTCGAACCGGTCAAAAAGGCCACCGTGACCGGGAATGAGAGCGCTGGAATCCTTCACGCCGGTCTTCCGCTTCAGAGCGCTTTCGGCGATGTCACCGGCCTGACTGGCCATCGACATGACAACCGACAGGACAATTGCGCCCAGTCCCAGCCCCGAGGCTTCGCTGAAGAAGGCCCCGACAAACGCCGCAGCGATCCAGCCAGCCGAAGATCCAGACCAGGTTTTCTTGGGGCTGACACGCGGCCAAAGCTTTGGCCCGCCGATCATCTTACCGGCAAAATAGCCTGCTACATCGGTGGCAACGACAACGCCGATCAGCCACAACAGCCAAGAGGCCCCCATTTCATTGCGCAGCCATACAAAGGTAAAGCCGGCGCAAACGATCCAGAGACCAAACAAGCCAAAACGCAGGCGGGCAGCAACAGGCAGTTGAAACATACCGCCAAGGATAGGCGAAACCAGCAAGGGCATCCCCCAGACCGGCGGCAGCAGGGTCGCGCCCAGCACCGCAATGGCTGACATTGCCCCCAGTTGCAGCGCCTGTCCGATCTTTTCGGGCGCCAGCATCCGGACAAGTTCCCAGATCATGCCACCGCAAGCGGCAGCGATGAGCACAGCAAACCAGATGCCACCCAGCCAGATTTCCACGGCGCCTACCACAAGCATGACGACCGCAGACAGCAAGCGCGGCATCAGGTCGGACCAACGTCCCGCGCTCATGTCTTCACCGCGCCAAAACGTCTGTCACGGGCGCCATAGCCCCGGCACAGGCGCCCCAGTTCTTCGGCGGTGAAATCCGGCCAGAGCGTGTCGATGAACTCATACTCCGCATAGGCAGATTGCCACAGCAGGAAGTTGGAAATCCGTGCCTCACCGCTGGTGCGGATCACCAGATCGGGATCCGGCAACACATGGGTGTCGAGGTATTTCGGCAGGGTTTCCTCGTCCACATCGTCAGGAGATAGCTTTCCAGCCGCAACATCCTGCGCCAGCCGTTTCGTGGCGCGGGCCACCTCGTCCCGCCCGCCATAGTTCAGGGCAATTGTGAGATTGGTGCCGTCATTACCTTTGGTTTCCTCTTCCAACTGATCCATCAACTGGATCAGCTTGGCATCAAGCCGCACCCGATCCCCGATGAAACGCACCCGCACATTACGTGCGGCCAGCGCCTTCATCTCCTTGGAGATATAGCGGCGGAACAGGCTCATGAGGCCCGCGACCTCGACCTGCGTCCGTTTCCAGTTCTCGGTCGAAAAGGCGAATATGGTCAGATACTTGATGCCCAGGGACGGGCAGCATTCGACGATTTCCCGCACCCGTTTGGCGCCTGCGTGGTGCCCGAACAGACGCGGGCGGCCACGGGACTGTGCCCACCGGCCGTTGCCATCCATGATGATGGCAACATGGCGTGGGCCCTGCCCCGTGCCGTCTTCGGACGCGCCCTCGGAAGGCGCCGTGTCGGTATTGCTGACCATATCCGGGCGTCAGACCTGCATGATTTCGGCTTGCTTGTTTTCCAGCGCCTCATCCACGGCCTTGATCATCGCGTCGGTCAGATCCTGAACTTCGCTTTCCCAGAACTTCTGGTCGTCCTCGGACATGCCGTCGGCCTTGGCCTTCTTGATCTGATCCATGCCATCGCGGCGCACGTTGCGCACCGACACACGGGCGTGTTCAGCGTATTGGCCGGCAACCTTCGTCAGTTCGCGGCGGCGTTCTTCGTTCAGCTCCGGAATGGGCAGCATGATGATGGTGCCGTTCAACTGCGGATTGATACCAAGGCCGGATTCCCGGATCGCCTTTTCAACTTTGCCAACAAGGGATTTATCCCACACGTTGATCGTCACCATGCGCGGCTCCGGCACGTTGACGGTGCCGACCTGGTTGATCGGCGTCATCGAGCCATAGGCATCTACCATCACCGGATCCAGCATCGAAGCCGAGCCACGGCCGGTTCGCAGCGAGGCAAACTCGGTGCGCAGGTTGGCCATGGCGCCATCCATGCGACGTTTCAGATCGTCGGTATCCAGTTCAAAATCATCAGACATTCTGCTCTCTCCCCTGACTTGAGGCGGTCTTTACACCGCTCATAAGCGATTGTCGCAAGATTGTATAGCAATCTCGGCCCGCTGACGGCCACTCTGCCCGATGGCAGCAGCTAGCCACAGCGTTGATACCGGCTCGCAACCCCTTGCATAAACGAAAAGACACGCCTCCTGCCGGGACACGCGTCTTTTGCCATTTTCAAACCAACTGCGGTTCAGCCCTGAACCTTGGTGTAGGTGCCTTCGCCAGCCAGAATACCGCGGAACCCGCCTGGCTCATCCAGCGAGAAGACAATGATCGGCAGGCTGTTGTCGCGCGCCAGAGCAATTGCCGAGGCATCCATAACCCCCAGGCGTTTGGCCAGCACATCGTCATAGCTGACGGTGTCATAGCGCTTGGCGTCGTCGAACTTCACCGGGTCCTTGTCATAGACGCCATCGACCTTGGTGCCTTTGAAGATCGCCTCGCAGGCCATTTCATTGGCGCGCAGCGTCGCCGCAGTGTCGGTGGTGAAATAGGGGTTGCCGGTGCCGGCCGCGAAGATGCAGACCCGCTTCTTCTCAAGGTGGCGCACGGCGCGGCGGCGGATATAGGGCTCGCAGACCTGATCCATCGGAATGGCGCTGATCACCCGGGTGAAGACGCCAAGCGATTCCAGAGCGGCCTGCATGCCAAGGGCGTTCATCACGGTCGCCAGCATCCCCATATAGTCAGCTGTGGTGCGTTCCATCCCCTGCGCAGCGCCGGACAGGCCCCGGAAGATATTGCCGCCGCCGATAACCATGCAGATCTCGACGCCCATGTCGTGTACCGACTTCACCTCTTTGGCGATCCGCTCCACAGTCGGCGGATGCAGGCCAAAGCCCTGATCCCCCATCAACGCCTCCCCAGAGATTTTCAGCATGACACGTTTATAGGCAACGGCCGAAGTGGCGGCCGGTGTTTCGATTTCTTGGGGCATGTTGCGCTCCGGAATATGACGGGGTTAATTTGCGCCGCAAAATGAAGCAAATCACCGGCAGGATCAATGCAGGCCAGGCGCCTTTTCTTCCCCGGAGTATAACAAATCCGCCCTCGGTGAGGACAGGCTGACATGACAGAACTTCGCATCGATCCGGATAGGCCCGTTCTGATCGCTGGCCCAACGGCCTCGGGGAAATCCGCGCTCGCGCTGGAAATTGCGGAAAAACAAGGCGGTGTGGTGGTCAACGCCGATGCCAGCCAGGTGTTCGACTGTTGGCGGATCGTTACCGCCCGCCCTTCTGCCGAAGAAGAAGCCCGCGCGCCGCACCGGCTTTATGGGCATGTGGCCTATGATGCGCCCTATTCCGCCGGTCACTGGCTGCGGGAGGTGGTGCCGCTGCTGTCAGGAGCGCAGCGGCCGATCATCGTCGGCGGAACCGGTCTTTATTTCAGTGCCTTGACCGAAGGTATGGCTGAAATCCCGCCCACACCTGCAGAAGTCCGGGCCGAGGGCGATTCGATGTCGCTCGAAGACTTGCTGTCGGCGCTTGATCCCCAGACCGCGGCCCGCATCGATGTGCAGAACCGTGCCCGCGTGCAGCGCGCCTGGGAGGTGCTGACCGCCACGGGACGGGCGCTGGCCGATTGGCAGGATGACACCCCGCCGCCGCCCCTGCCGCTGGACGCCTGCAGTGCGTTGGTTCTGGAAAGCAGTAAGGACTGGCTGGAGGCACGCATCCGCAAACGATTCCGCGCCATGCTGGAACAGGGCGCCATGGATGAAGTCGAGGCCATGCGAGATCGGTTCGACCCCAGCCTGCCCTCCTGCAAGGCGATCGGCGCGCCGGAACTCATGGCCTATGCCACTGGCAGAATGACGCTGGAGGAGGCGGAGGAAAGCGCCGCGATTGCCACCCGCCGTTTCGCCAAACGGCAGCGCACCTGGTTCCGTGCCCGCATGGAGAAATGGCGGAAAATCTCCCCGGAGATCGGCTATCAGCTCAGCTAAACGGCAGGTGCAGGTAAGAGGCACAAATTTATCAATTTTTAACCTTCTTCGGCAGGAACTTGCCAGAATCACATTTTCATGCGCTGTTACATCGATAAAGTTTAAGTAAATCTATGTAACATCTCATGCCATTCGACCCGAAACCAGCCGAAGATCTTCACGTTTCGCCGCTTTCGCGTCTCTACCCAGACGGTCCTTGGCAAACAGAACTTGCGCATGATCGCGCCGAGCATGTGCTGATCTGGATCACACGCGGACAGGGTCGTTTTCTGATGGATGGGCACCGGCGCGGGTTTGGCGCGCATACGGCGCTGTTCTTTCCGGCCGGCAATCTGTGGTCAGTGGAATTCGGACGCCAATGCCTGGGTCAGGCCCTGATCGTGCCTGCCACCGCGCCCGTGTCGATGCCGCCCGAGCCGCTACACCTGAAGTTCAACGACCCGGTCGAGCAAGCGCGTCTCAACAGCCTGCTTGAGGCGGTGTCGGTCGAACAATCCACTCATCCTGCCTTGTGGCGCCGGGCCATGCAGTCCTACACCGATCTGATCAGCATCCAGCTGCGCCGTCAGCCCCCCTCCGGCCCCCTGCCCCCGGTGAAACCAAACGCCGCGCGGCGCCTGTCACAGGCCTATTGCAAGCGGGTGGTAACCTATTTCGATGAACACGCCAGCATGGCGGATCACGCCGCTGCGCTGAACGTGACGCCGACCCACCTGACCCGTGTCTGCAAGGCGGAAACCGGTAAGACTGCCGCCACGCTGCTGACAGAGCGGCAGCTTCACGCGGCCCGCAGCCTGCTGATTTCAAGCGATCTGGCCATGCGCGACATCGCCGCCCAACTAGGGTTCGGCAGCGCCGCCTATTTCACTCGCTTCATCACCCAGCACACCGGTGAGACACCAAGCGCCCTGCGCAAGAAGGCGCGCAAAGCCGCTATTCCCCAGTAACGTTCCAGCCTCTGACCGCGACCTGCCGTCGTGAGTCGGCCCAGGCCCCCGTTTGCACCTCAACCCTGCGGAGAACTGGGCACTTCTGCCCAGTCCTGTGGCGCGACCCACCACGAATATACGAAAACGACGCAAAAAAGGTCGCTTTTCTGCCGTATTCCGCCGAATCTGTGCATTGACCTAAGCCGCCTTATGAGGCCGAATAGGTGCGTGAGACGGCGAAATTCAAAAATAGCACCTTTCCGGACCGCAATCCGGACATACCATCGCCACCTCGAGGCAGGGCCAAGCGTCCTGTTGGTGCAAACAGGGAGATCCGTATGAACAACGATACCACCACCGGCGCGCCGATCCACTGGGCCGCCCAGATGCATGCCGAGGAAGTCAAAAACGGCAAACTGAGCCGCCGTGAATTCCTAGCCCGCTCCACCGCACTGGGCGTCAGCGCCGCAGCCGCCTACGGGCTGATCGGTCTGGAGACCCCGGTGCAGGCCGCTGCACATGCCCAGAAGGGTGGCACCCTGCGTATGCAGATGGAGGTCCGTGCGCTCAAGGATCCGCGCACTTTTGACTGGACCCAGATCGCGACCTTTACCGCCGGCTGGCTGGAATATCTGGTCGAATACAACAGCGACGGCTCTTTCGGCCCGATGCTGCTGGAAAGCTGGAGCGCCAATGCCGATGCGACCGAATACACCCTGAACGTCCGCAAAGGCGTCAAATGGAACAACGGCGACGATTTCACCGCCGAGGACGTGGCTCGCAACATCGCCGGCTGGTGTGACAAGGGTGTCGAAGGCAACTCGATGGCAGGCCGCATGGCATCGCTGATCGACGAAGCCACTGGCAAGGCCGCAGATGGCGCCATCACCGTGGTGGACAACCACACCGTGATGCTGAAGACCAACACGCCGGACATCACCATCATCCCCGGCATGGCGGACTATCCCGCAGCCATCACCCATGCCAGCCATGACGCCGCAACCATGTTGGAGAACCCGATCGGTACCGGTTACATGCTGCCCGAGAGCATGGAAGTCGGCGTCAAGGGTGTGTTGGTGCGCAACGAGGACCACGAGTGGTGGGGCTACGCCGCTGGCAAGGGCGGCCATCTGGACCGCATCGAGTTCATCGACTACGGCACCGATCCGGCCGCCTTCCTGGCCGCCTTCGAAGCCGAAGAAATCGACATGAACTGGGAGTCGGTCGGTGAATATGTCGACATCTTCGACAGCATCGGCCTGACCCGATCGGAAATCCCCTCCGGCTTTACCATCGTCATCCGCCCGAACCAGCTGGCCGAAGTCGATGGCATGAAGCCCTATGCTGACAAGCGCGTGCGCCAGGCCCTGGCCATGGCAGTCGACAACAACGTCTGCCTTGAACTGGGCATGTCCGGCTACGGCATCCCGGCAGACAACTGCCACGTCGGCCCGATGCACCCGGAGCACGACCCCAGCGTCACCCGCATCCCCTATGACCCCGCCAAGGCCAAGGCCCTGATGGATGAAGCGGGCATGGGCGATTACGAGCACGAGCTCTTGTCGATCGACGATGACTGGCGCCGCAACACCACCGATGCGGTGGCAGCCCAGCTGCGCGATGCAGGCATCAACGTGAAGCGGACCATCCTGCCCGGTTCCACCTTCTGGAACGACTGGGTGAAATATCCCTTCTCCTCGACCAACTGGAACCACCGCCCGCTGGGCACTCAGGTTCTGGCACTGGCCTATCGCTCGGGCGAGGCCTGGAACGAAAGCGGCTTTGCAAATGCCGAGTTCGACGCGCTGCTGGCCGAGGCCAACTCGATCGCAGATGCCGACAAGCGCCGCGAAGTGATGGGCAAACTGCAAGCCATCATGATCGACGAAGGCGTCACCATCCAGCCTTACTGGCGCACCGCCATGCGTCACCACCGGGATACCCTGGTCGGTGTCGACAAGCACATTGCGGACCTGCCCCAGCTTTACAAGTGGGCTCTAAAAGCCTGACCTGGACCTGCACGGGCCGCGCATCGCGCGGCCCGTTTCCGCTGGACCCGTAGCACAGCCAAAAGACAGGGCGCATCCGCGCCTAGCAAAAGCGCAGCGGCATTGAACCGGGCGCATAGCCACCAATGGGGGCATCCATGGGACTGTTTATCCTCAGACGCGTCGGGGTCATGATCCTGACGGCGCTTTGTCTGACCTTTGTCGTGTTCTTCATGACAAACCTCTATCCGAACCTTGAAAAACTCGCCAAGACACAAGGCAACTTCCGCATGTCGGACGAAGCTGTGGCCAGCTGGCTGGAAAAGGGCGGTTACCTGCAATCCACGCCAAAGAAATACATGGAATGGATCGGCATCGCGCCTTCGTACCAGCACACGGCTGAGGATGGCACCATCACCGGCCGCTGCATCACGCCGGGCATGGACCCAGCGGAGGCCCCGCGG
Source organism: Pseudophaeobacter sp. 1A16562 (assembly GCF_041008785.1). Taxonomy (NCBI): domain Bacteria; kingdom Pseudomonadati; phylum Pseudomonadota; class Alphaproteobacteria; order Rhodobacterales; family Roseobacteraceae; genus Pseudophaeobacter; species Pseudophaeobacter sp. 1A16562. Next base: position 85,773 of record NZ_JAXGFT010000012.1, read on the forward strand.
TTCTGCGGCATCCTGCAGGGCTATTGGGGTTATTCCACGGTGTTCAAGGATGAGGTCAGTTCCATCATCGCCACCCGCCTGTCGCTGACGGGCACTCTGATGTTCTGGGTGATGCTGGTCATGGTGCCCTCGGCGCTGATCCTCGGCGTTCTGGCGGGCATGAAGGAAGGCTCTGCCACCGACCGAACACTGTCGACCTTTGCCATCACCACCACGGCGACGCCCGAATATGTTTCCGGCGTCCTGTTTATCGCTATTTTCTCCTCCTCTGCCGTCGGCCTCAAATGGTTCAAGGGCACCGCGACCAGCGCGATGGAAAGCCCGAACATCGAAAATTTCCTGCTGCCGGTTCTGACCATCGCCCTTTATGGCATGGGCTATATCGCCCGCATGACCCGCGCCTCGATGACCGAGGTGATGACGGCGCAGTATATCCGCACCGCCCGGCTCAAAGGGGTGAGCTTTCCCAAGATCGTCATGAAACACGCCCTGCGCAACGCGCTGATCGCGCCCTTCACCGTGATCATGCTGCAGTTCCCCTGGCTCCTGAACGGCGTGGTGATCGTTGAGACCCTGTTCAACTACAAGGGCTTTGGCTGGACGCTGGTACAAGCCGCTGGCAACAACGATATCGAACTGCTGCTGGGCGTCTCGGTCGTCTCGGTTCTCGTGGTGTTGATCACGCAGCTGATCTCGGACATCGGCTACGTCTACCTCAACCCACGCATTCGCATTTCCTGAAGACGGAGAAAGACTATGGAACCACTCAGCTGGACCGGATCAATCGCCTTTCTCAACCCGCTTCTTTTTGCGGCTTTGGGACTACTGGCAATCTCGATCCTTCTTTGGATCATCATCGGCGCGGTCACCCCCGAGGAACGCGCCATTACCAACGCAGGCGGCACACTCAGCCTGTCGGCCGGGCCGCAGGGCCTTGCCGCGCTGGCCGTGCGTCTCACCTTCCTGGCCTCGGCCGTCATCCTGCTGGCCTATCTGCTGCTTGGCCTCGTGATGGGCACCGGCGCGGGCATCATCGGGGCGCTGTCGCAGCAAATGCTGCCGGTTTGGATTGCCCTTGTGGTGCTTTATGCCGTTTCCATCACGTTCAAGCGGCGCCTTGGCCTTTATGGCAAGCTGTTTGACAGCCCCATCGGCATGATCGGCTTTGGCCTTGTCATGTTCTGGGTCTTCACCGGTTTTTTTGCGGCCTTTGACATGCTGGCCACCCATGATGCGCTGTCGCAGGCGTCGGGCATGAAAAACAAAGCCCCCGGTACGCCCCTGCGCGGCGCCGAAGAAGGCGAGTTCCAATGGTATCTCCTTGGCGGTGACAACCTGGCGCGGGATGTGTTCAGCCGGATGGTCAAAGGTTCCTGGGAGGTGGTGAAAATTGCCCCGCTCGCGACGACCTTTGCCTTCATGGTGGGGATCACCCTGGGGCTGCCGGCCGGATACTATGGCGGCAAACTGGACACCTTCCTGTCCTTCCTCGCCAACCTGATCCTGGCCTTCCCGGTGATCCTGCTGTTCTACCTGATGGTAACCCCCGAAATCGTCGAGACCGGCCTGCCGCAATATATGGCAGTGGTGCTCTTTGCCTTTCCGATGGTGTTCTTCGGGGTGCTGCTGAACGCCCGCTATCGGACGCAGCCCAAGAAAAACTTCATCATCCTAGCTGTCGTTCTCGCGCCGCTGTTCATCCTTTACATGTCGCTGATCAATGCCAAGGGGTCCAAGATCGACTTCTGGCCGGTGGATCTGTTCGACATTCCGGGCGGTATCCTTGTCGTCTTTGTCTCGGTGGTCTTCGTGAACTCACCCACCGTGTTCCGCATCGTGCGGGGCCTAACGATGGACATCAAGACCCGCGATTACGTGGCCGCCGCGCAGACCCGGGGTGAGCGTCCCTGGTACATCATGCTGTGGGAGGTTCTGCCGAACGCCCGCGGGCCGCTAATCGTCGATTTTTGCCTGCGCATTGGTTACACGACCATCCTTCTCGGGACTCTGGGTTTCTTCGGCCTTGGCCTGCCGCCCGAAAGCCCGGACTGGGGATCGACCATCAACGAAGGGCGCAAGCTCTTGTCGATCTACCTGCACCCGGCCCTGCCCCCCGCCATTGCCCTGCTGAGCCTGGTGCTGGGTCTGAACCTGCTGGCCGATGGTCTGCGCGAAGAAAGCCTGAGGGATTGATGACATGAGCAAGCTTGAGCAAACCGATGGCCCGATCCTGGAAATCGACCGCCTGTCGATCTCCTTTTTCACCCGGCTGCGCGAAATCCCGGCGGTGATGGACTTTTCCGTCTCCGTGATGCCCGGCGAGGCGGTTGGCCTTGTAGGCGAATCCGGCTGCGGCAAATCCACTGTCGCCCTTGGGGTGATGCAGGACCTTGGCAAGAACGGCCGCATCGTGGGCGGATCGATCAAGTTCAAGGGCCGCGATCTGGGCGAGATGAGCGTCGAGGAGCTGCGCGATATTCGCGGCAACGAGATCGCAATGATCTACCAGGAGCCGATGGCCAGCCTTAACCCGGCGATGAAAATCGGCAAACAGCTGATGGAAGTGCCGATGATCCACGAGGGCGTCAGCGAAGAGGAAGCCTACAAGCGCGCCCTCGAAGTTGTCACCGACGTGCGCCTGCCCGACCCAGAGCGGATGCTGAACAGCTATCCGCACCAGCTGTCGGGCGGCCAGCAGCAGCGGATCGTCATCGCCATGGCGCTGATGTCAAAACCGGCACTGCTGATCCTGGATGAGCCCACCACCGCGCTTGACGTGACGGTGGAGGCAGCCGTGGTCGAACTGGTCAAGGATTTGGGCAAGAAATACGGCACCTCGATGCTGTTCATCTCGCACAACCTTGGTCTTGTTCTGGAAACCTGCGACCGGCTCTGCGTGATGTACTCCGGTGAAGCGGTGGAACGCGGCAGTATCGAAGACGTCTTTGACGAGATGCAGCACCCCTATACGCAGGCGTTGTTCCGCTCGATCCCGCTGCCGGGCGCCGACAAGAACGCGCGCCCGCTGGTGGCGATTCCGGGCAACTTCCCACTGCCCCACGAACGCCCGCCGGGCTGCAACTTCGGTCCGCGCTGCGATTATTTCGAAGCGGGCCGTTGCGACGCGGGCGATATTGCCATGGCCGATGTGCCCGGCAATGACCGCCACGCCACGCGGTGCCTGAAGTTCCAGGAAATCGACTGGAACGCGCCGATCACCGTAGCCGACAAGAAGGAAAAGACCGCCCCGGGTGAGGTTGTCCTCAAGATCGACAAGCTCAAGAAATATTACGAGGTGGCAGCAAATGCCCTGTTCGGTAGTGGCGCCAAGAAAGTGGTGAAGGCCAATGAAACGCTGAGCTTCGAGGCCCGCGAATCCGAAACACTGGCCATCGTCGGGGAGTCGGGTTGCGGGAAATCCACCTTCGCCAAGGTTCTGATGGGATTGGAAACCGCCACCGACGGCGACATCCTGATGGATGGCCAGAACATCGAACAGACCCCGATCGAAGAACGCAACACCAAGACGATTTCGGACGTGCAGATGGTGTTCCAGAACCCCTTTGATACGCTGAACCCGTCGATGACCGTCGGACGGCAGATCACCCGGGCGCTGGAAATCTTTGGCATCGGTGACAACGACGCGGAGCGCAAGCAGAGGATGCTGGAGCTGCTGGATCTGGTGAAACTGCCACGCGCCTTTGCCGACCGCATGCCGCGGCAGCTGTCCGGCGGGCAAAAGCAGCGTGTCGGCATCGCCCGTGCCTTTGCTGGCGGTGCACGCATCGTTGTGGCGGATGAACCCGTCTCGGCACTGGATGTGTCGGTGCAGGCGGCGGTGACCGATCTACTGATGGAGATCCAGCGCAACGAGAAGACGACGCTGCTGTTCATCAGCCACGACCTGTCCATCGTGCGCTATCTCAGCGACCGGGTGATGGTGATGTATCTCGGCCATGTGGTGGAGCTGGGGACGACCGATCAGGTCTTCTCGCCACCCTATCACCCCTATACAGAGGCCCTGCTGAGCGCGGTTCCCATCGCCGATACATCGGTGGAAAAGGAGCATATCGTTCTCGAAGGCGACATCCCGTCAGCGATGAACCCGCCATCAGGCTGTCCGTTCCAGACCCGCTGCCGCTGGAAGAGCGAAGTTCCGGGCGGTCTCTGTGAACGCGAGGTCCCCCCGGTGCGCGACATGCAGGGCGGGCATCAGATCAAATGCCACCTCAGCGATGAGATCCTTGAACGGATGAGCCCGGTCATCAAGATCGCGGCCGAGTAGCCACTCTGATCACACCCAAAGCGGCGCCCGCGTTCATCCCGCGGGCGCCCTTTCTATTCCAGATACTCTTCGTAGCGCTGATCGGTCAGCGTTTTCAGAAACGCAACCAGGGCGTCAATGCGCCGGTCATCCAGCGCAGGCCCGTGGGTGAGCTCGGTGGTCGACAAGGTGCCTGCAACCGGCGGTGGTCCCCAGGGTTTTCCGGTTTCGGGATTGATCTGCGCGGCGTCTGATTTGCTGTTGTAGCGATTGTAAAAGGCAATCACCGTGCGCAGCTCCTGAAACACCCCGTTGTGCATATAGGGGCCGGTCACCGCCGCGTTGCGCAATCCCGGCGTCTTAAACTTGCCCCGCTCTGCCGGATCGCTGACCGCCGGGTTGGCAAGCAGCCCGTCGTCAATGGTACCGGCGGCAACGCCGTTCTCGGCCCGCCCCAGAACATTCTCAGGCACGCCGATATTGTGGTAGCTGTAGTTGGTGAAGGTCTCCTGCGGATCCATCGCGCTGCGCTTCAATTGGTGGCACTGGTTGCAATTGGTGAACTGCTCCGAGAAGAACAGGATCCGGCCCAATTCTTCTTCTTTGCTCAGCTGCACTTCACCGCGTAGGAAACGGTCGTATTTACTGTCGAACGGCGCAAAGATGGCGGCTTTTTCATAGGCCGCCAGCGCCTCGGTCATCGCAGCATACCCGGCCTCAGGATCCTTCAGGATGTCCGCGCCGAAGTTCTGCTGAAAGGCTGTGACATAGTCCGGCTCTTCCTGCAGGCGCGCGACGAGCTGCGCCTTGTCACTTAGCCCCATCTCGATCGGGTTCAGCGGCGGCCCGCCGGCCTGCTCTGCCAGATCCCGGGCGCGCCCGTCCCAGAACATCCCCCCGGCCCAGCTTCCGTCTTCCTTCTGGTGAAATGGCGGCGTAAAGGCCGCGTAAGCCGCGCTTGGCGCGTTGCGATCGCCCAGCGAATGCCCGTCATCCCCCAGCGAAAACGCCCCATCGGCGAAACGCCGCGGATCGGTAAAGCCGTATTCCGCGTCGTGGCAACTGGCACAGGACTGCGTGCGGTTCTGCGACAAGATCGGATCGTGAAACAGCGCCTCTCCCAAGGCCTCAACCGGCGTCAGCTCTGCATCCTCGGCCAATGCAGAATGCGGCGATGCCGCGACGACCAGCAAGGTAAGGCAACGGGCAGCGGCGCGCATGCGCCAGAAGGGAGAAAACGTCATCATCAGGGCCTTTGGATCCGGGGCAGTCCCCACGCGAGGTACCCGGCAGCTATAGCCCCGACCTTGATCGAGCGCAATTCCCGACAATAAAACTAGGAAAAGGCCCACCCCGATCATGGGGCGGACCGATACTGGTTAACTCAGCAACAGAACAACGATCATCAGAAGGTTCATCGAGGCGAACTGCATCAAGCGCGGGAAACGTTTGCTTTTCCACGCCGCGAACAAGGCCAGCGTGACCGACAGGGCCAGACCGGCCAGCGACAGGGTACCAAACACGAGACCGACCGCACCGCTGCCCGGCCCCCAGGGCGACTGTTCGAAGGACATGCCGATCAGGCCAAAGCCAATCAGTATTCCCACGATGGCGCCGGCAAGGGTAACGCCGACACTGCGGGCGCTGGCACGCTGCCGCGCGCCAAGGACGCTGTCGACGATCTCGCGGCTGGGACCCGTCGACGGGGTCCAGTGCATACGGTCAAGGCGATCATCAAAACTGTAGGCTGTCACGGCAAATCCTCCTGAAACTGCTCGCTTTTTTCAGGGGGAATTCGGGCAGCTTCGTGGCGGAGAAAAGAAGTTAACGCGGCATTTACCAAGTTTACCGAGGCGTTAACACGGTCGTGATCCGGGCCGCCCCAAACGGGCACGGTTCAAGGCGTTTCGTAAGCGGTCAGCCGCCCCAGATCGTTTTTACATAGGCCTGGGTTTCACGGTAAGGCGGCACGCCGCCGTGTTTCTGGACTGCCTCCGGACCCGCGTTATATGCAGCCAGTGCCAAGCGCCAGGAGCCGAACTTACGGAATTGGCGCGCCAGGTACCGCGCGCCGCCTTCCAGGTTTTCCTGCGGGACAGCGGGATCCACCCCCAGCGACCGGGCAGTCTGCGGCATCAGCTGCGCCAGCCCCAGCGCGCCTTTGTGGGATTTCGCGCCGGGGTTCCAGTTGCTTTCCTGTTGCACGAGACGCAGGAACAGATCCTCGGGCACGCCGTGTTTGCGCGCTGCGGCACGCGCCATGGTCATGAATTTCCCACGGTATTTGCCGGTATAGGGCAGACTGCCATACTGGCCCGTTTCAAATGAGGACCGCGGCAACAGACGGCTGGAGTTCTCGTATTGTTGCGCCGCACGGCCATCCAGAACCTTGGTATGGGCGGCGAACAGGCTGCGCTGGTTCTTGGTCGAGAACATGTCGGCGGTAGCGCCAGTCGCCAATAACGAAACCCCGGCAGCCGCAGCAAGGCCACGAGCGTTCATTGCATAGACATTGATCAAAGCGGTCTTAAACGTGGCTTGCCCAAACATAGCGGCCCTCAACTCTGTTACCGTCGCGATCCGTTTTCCGACCGGCGAGACTATAGCGGATCTTAACTAAATTGAAAGCGTCAGCGTGCGGCGAACAGATTCTGGTGGGAGGCTGCCCGACCGAAAACCTACGAAAACCCCCGCCCCGCGGCCAAGAAGGTTGCTTTCATCAGAGCTTGCGGGTCTGTACTGTGGCCCAAAATCCGGGCGCGCTCAGATTCGGTTCTGACACCAGATGCCCATCCACAGACAAGAACATCCAATAAGAACAAGGACAGGACCAAATGGCCGGCTCAGTCAACAAAGTCATCCTCATCGGCAACCTGGGCCGCGACCCAGAGGTGCGGACCTTTCAGAACGGTGGCAAGGTGTGCAACCTGCGCATCGCCACCTCTGAAACCTGGAAAGACCGCAACACCGGTGAACGCCGCGAAAAGACCGAATGGCACAGCGTTGCCGTCTTCAACGAAGGTCTGGTGCGCGTCTGCGAGCAATACCTGCGCAAGGGCTCCAAGGTCTATATCGAAGGCCAGCTGCAAACACGCAAATGGCAGGATCAGAACGGTCAGGACCGCTATTCCACCGAAGTCGTTCTGCAGGGCTTTGGCTCGACCCTGACCATGCTGGACGGTCGCGGTGAAGGCGGCGGTGGCGGCGGCCAGGGTGGCGGCAGCTACGGTGGCGGCGGCGGATATGGCGGCGGCGGTGGCGGCGGTGGCTACGACAGCGGACCCCAGGGCGGTGGCTTTGGCGGCGGCGGTCAGGGTGGCCCCTCGCACAATATCGACGACGACGAGATCCCGTTCTGATCTAACGGTTCTGACGCGTGATATCACCCTGGCGATACAGCCTTGGTGATATCCTTCTGATGATCCTTGCCCGATCCGCACAGGCTGCAAAAGGAATGACGCGATGACATGGTCTTTTTCTCTCGGCCGCCTCTTTGGCTCAGAGGTCAGAGTTCATGTCACCTTCTTCCTTCTTCTGGGGTGGATCGGGCTATCTGCCTACAGCGAACAGGGCCTGCCGGGCGCCATCGAGAACACCGTTTTCGTGCTGGCGCTGTTTGCCTGTGTTCTGGCCCATGAATTCGGCCATGCGCTGATGGCGAAGCGCTACGGCATTGCCACCCCCGACATCACCCTGTTGCCCATCGGCGGTCTGGCAAGGTTGGAACGGATGCCGTCCAACCCCTGGCACGAGATCGCGGTGGCCTTTGCCGGACCTGCCGTCAACATTGCAATCTGGGCCATTCTGGTGGTGATTGGTGCGGGCCGCTGGGATCTGGCGAGCCTGGCAGATCCGGCGCAGGAGTTTTCCGGATGGAATTTCCTGGGCCGTTTGGCGCTGGTGAACCTGATCCTTGCAGTCTTCAACCTGATCCCCGCCTTTCCGATGGATGGCGGCCGGGTGCTTCGTGCTGCGCTGTGCCTGAAGATGGACCGGGTCAAGGCGACCCGCATCGCCGCCATCGCCGGGCAGATCGCCGCCATGGGGCTGGCATATCTCGGCCTCACCTCGGGCAACCCGGTATTGGTGCTGGTGGCGGGCTTTGTCTTCATTGCCGCCAATGCCGAAAATCAGGACGTGGCGATGCGCGCCGTGACCAAGCGGTTCATGGCTCGCGATGCCATGATCACCAGTTTCGAGGCGCTGCGCCCTGAGGACACGCTGGAGACAGCCTCTGCCGCAGTCATCCGCACCACCCAGCATGAGTTCCCTGTTCTGGATGCCACCGGCCGCCCGCTGGGTTTTGTGACGCGCGGCGATCTGTTCGCCGCCATCGCCGCAGAAACCCCGCGCATGAAGGCGGTTTCCATGCTGATGACAAATGATATCCCCTCGGTCCCGCTGACTGCCGGGCTGGAGACCGTTCTCGACGCCCTGCACAAGGGCGCGCCTGCCGTTGTCGTCACGACAAAAACAGGCGCTCTTGCAGGCTATATCACCTCGGAAAACATCGGGGAGATGATGGTGGTGAAAGGCCGCTGACCAAAGGCAGACGACCTGTAACAGGACGGGGGCCAACAGCCCCCATTCCCCGGAAGGTTACGCCTGCTCGACCTGACGCAGGGCCAGCGCATCCTCCAGCACGGCCAGCACCGTCTCACGCGGCACATCTGCCGTCACGAAGGCCTCGCCAATGCCGCGCGCCAGAACGAACCGCAGCTGGCCTGCGAGCACCTTCTTGTCCTGCCCCATCAGGTCCAGCAGCGCCACGGCGCCGGGCAGATCGCCGGGAATATCCGACAGATCCGCCTTCATGCCCATCGCCTTCAGATGGGCGCGGACCCGGCTGGGGTCTTCCTGACTGCACAGCCCCAGACGCGAGGACAATTCGAACGCAAGCGCGCAGCCGATGGCAACGCCTTCGCCATGCATCAGACGGTCGGAATAGCCGGTCGCCGCCTCCAGCGCGTGGCAGAATGTATGGCCAAGGTTCAGCAAAGCGCGATCGCCCTGTTCGGTCTCATCGCGCACGACGATATCGGCCTTCATCTGGACCGAGCGGGCCACCGCTTCGACCCGGGCCGCCATATCGCCCGCCGCCAGTGCCGGGCCGTGTTCTTCGAGCCAGTCAAAGAACGCAGCATCGCCCAGCAGGCCGTATTTCACCACCTCGCCATAGCCGGACAGGAAATCCCGCGCCGTCAGAGTACCGAGGACCTCGGTATCGGCCAGCACCAGCGAGGGCTGGTGAAAGGCGCCGATCAGGTTCTTGCCCTGTGGCGCGTTAATTCCGGTCTTACCCCCGACCGAACTGTCCACCTGCGCCAGCAGGGAGGTCGGGATCTGCACGAAACGCACACCCCGCCGCAGGACCGCCGCCGCAAACCCGGCCAGATCCCCGATCACACCACCACCAAGGGCAATCACGATGTCAGAGCGTTCCACCTGCGACTCCAGCAGCCATTCGACGGCGCGCGAAAACTGTGGCCAGGCCTTGGTGCTTTCGCCGGGCGGCAAGGCCAGCGCATCCATTTCGATGCCTTCCGCCGCCAGTCCGGCCCGCAGGGTATCAAGGTGCCTGGCCGCCACGTTTTCGTCGGTCAGAACCGCAACCCGGGGGCGGTTCAGCAGCGGTTTGATCCGCTTGCCCGCCTCCCGCAACAGGCCGGGACCGATCACCACATCATAGGCGCGCTCGCCAAGGGGTACGTGAACTTTGCGCTGCATTATTTCGTCCATTCCAATACGTCTGGCCGCTCCTTCAGGGCCTCAAGCACCCGGTCGACCATTGTTTCAATCGAAGCCTGCCCGTCGGATTTCACCGTCAGGTCGGCCTTTTCATAGAATGGCACCCTCGCGTCATAAAGCTCGCGCAGGGTGGCCTTGGGGTCACTGGTACGTAACAAAGGACGACTGTCCCGGTGGCGCACCCTGTTCCACAGAACCTCAAGGTCCGCCTGCAGCCAGACCGACACACCGCCCTCGGTGATCAGGGTGCGATTCTCTTCGGACAGAAAGGCGCCGCCCCCGGTCGACAGCACACCGCGCTCTTCTTCGAGCAACCGGGCGATGACCTGACGTTCCTTGAGCCGGAAAAACGGCTCCCCATCGCGCGAGAAGATCTCCGGGATAGACATATTGGCCGCAGCTTCGATTTCATGGTCGCTATCCAGAAACGGCACATCCAGCCGGGCAGCCAGCGCCCGGCCCACAGCGGTCTTGCCCGCGCCCATCATCCCAACCATGACGATCGTCTTTTTCAGCCTTCCCGGTGTCGGTCCGACGGTCACAGTTTCTTCGGTTTGCTCTTTTTCGCTCATTCTTCAGTGAATGACGTGATATTGCCGAAAAGGCCATATATAACTTGAGCAAAACACAAAGAAGCAGGCAGCAGGGACGCAATGGCAAGTTTGATCAAATATCTATTTTATATTGTTGTTCTGGCCGCGATCGGCCTGGTGGGATACGCCTATGTCGGCCCGTGGTTCGGCGCTGATTTCAGCGCCCCGACAGAGGAGATCCGCAAACCGGTGGTCCTGCATGCCGACTAGGCGTTCTTCAGGACCTCTGGCCCTTGCCGTTGCGACGATATTTGCGGGCGCTGCGGGCGCCTCTCCGCCACTGGCAGAGGAACCGCTGACGGTGATCGACTGGCTGGGACAAACCCAAAGCCAGGTATTGCCGGATACAGTACTGCTGGAGCCGCCAACCGCGGGAAGCGCCGCGCGGCCGGAAATCTCGGTAACCCCGCTTGAGGCGCTGTTGCCCCCGATCGGGCTCGTAACACCTTCTGCCACCGGGCTACCAATCGACCTTTGGCGCGGCAGCGCTCCGCAGGACATTGCACGGCTGCTGCGCGACGTGCCGGTGCATAACAGCCCGGCGATGCAGTCGCTGCTGTTCACTGTCATTCTATCAGAGAGCCGCCCCTTGCCCGGCGGCGATGACGCCATTCTGCTGGCCCGCCTCGACCGGCTGATCGACCTCGGTGCCATCGACCCGGCACAGGCGCTGGCCGAACAGGCTGGACCGTCGGAAACACGCGCGCGATTCGACCGCTGGTTCGACAGCACGCTCCTGACCGGGGATGAGGACCGCGCCTGCGCCGCCCTGACCGCTGCCCCCTATCTGGCGCCAGATTACAGCGCGCGGATCTTTTGCGCGGCCCGGCGCGGCGACTGGCCGACTGCGGCGCTGATGCTGGAATCCGCCCATGCGCTGGAGCTGCTGGATCCACCGGCGCTGGCCTTGCTCGACCGGTTCCTGAACCCGGATATCTTCGAAGGAGCCGCACCGCTTCCGGCGCCAGACAATCCTGATCCCCTGACCTTCCGCCTGTTTGAAACCATCGGAGAACGGCAACCGACGGCGCCCTTGCCGCGCGCCTTTGCCGCCGCCGATCTGCGCGACATTGCCGGTTGGAAGGCCCAGCTTGAGGCGGCAGAGCGACTGACCCGTGTCGGGGCGCTAAACCCCAACCAACTGCTTGGCCTGTTCACCGAACGCAAACCTGCCGCCTCCGGCGGTATATGGGACCGGGTCCGCGCCCTGCAGACCTTTGAAACCGCGCTGCGCGGCAATCGGAGCGATCCGGGCACATCTACGGCAGTGGATGACGCCCTTCAGTCTGCCTGGGAGGCCGCGCAAGCCTCTCGGATCGAAGTCGCCTTTGCCGATCTTTTTGCCGACGATCTGGGCCGCGCACGCCTGCAGGGAGAGGCCGCCGAACTGGCCTGGCGTATCCGGCTCTTGGCGCGAAGCTATGAACTCGCGGCGCACAATCCGCCGTCGCGCTCCGCCGAAGATCTGTTTCTGGCTGCTTTGGCACAAGGCCGCCCGGCAGAGGTACAGCCCCCTTCCGATCTGGCGGCCTCCATCGCGACCGGTTTTGCTGCCGACGCAGAAATGCCTGTTTCCATCGCCCGCCTTCTGGACAACGGCCAGCTGGGCGAAGCGATCTTGCAGACCATGGAACTCTTTGCCCATGGCGCCGATGGCAACCTGGGTGATCTCAGCGCCGCGCTGGTTGCACTACGGGCGATGGGGCTTGAGGATACCGCGCGCCGGGCGGCGCTTCAGCTCTTGCTGCTCGGCAGGCACTGATATGGATGCCCCGCGCGATGATCTGCAATGGATCGCGACCTTCCTTGATGCTCAGGCAGCTGATCTCGGAGCGGCGCGCAACACGCTTTTGGCCTATGGCCGCGATCTGAAGGATCTGGCGGGCTGGATGGCCCGGCGTGGTATTTCCTTTAGCGCGGCCAGTCAGGATGACATCGAATCCTACCTGGTTGCCTGCGACGCCGAGGGCCTCTCTCGCGCCACCCGCGCGCGGCGTCTCTCCGCGATCCGGCAGATTTATCGCTTTGCCTTCGAAGAAGGCTGGCGCACAGACAATCCCGCCATTCAGATCAAAGGGCCGGGGCGCAGCAAATCCCTGCCCAAGACGCTGGAGGTGACCGAAGTCGACCGCCTGCTAGAGGCCGCGCGTCAGACTGGCCGCACACCCGACGACCGGCTGCGCAACACCTGCCTGATGGAGTTGCTCTATGCCACCGGCATGCGGGTGAGCGAACTGGTCTCGCTGCCGGTCAGCGCCGCACGGGGCGATCCGCGCATGCTGCTGGTTCTGGGCAAGGGCGGCAAGGAACGCATGGTACCCCTGTCGCCCCCGGCCCGCGATGCGCTGGCCGAATGGCTGCAAGCCCGCGATGCCGCCGCTGCCGAGGTTGAAAAACAGGGCAAGCCCGCCTCACGGTTTCTGTTCCCCTCGCGCGGCAAGGAAGGGCACCTGACCCGGCACCGGTTCTACCTGTTGATCAAGGAATTTGCCGTCACCGGTGGCGTGTCGCCGCAAAAGGTGACGCCGCACACGCTGCGCCACGCCTTTGCCACCCATCTACTGGCCAATGGCGCCGATCTGCGCGCCATTCAAGCGCTGCTGGGGCATGCCGACATCGCCACGACCGAGATCTATACCCATGTGCTGGATGCCCGGCTGAGCGAGCTGGTCCTGCAGCACCACCCCCTGTCCCGCAACAAGGGCCCTGGCGACAAAGAATAAGCCGCGCCGCACGGAAGCGCCCTGCCCCTTGAACGAAACCGGCAGGACGCCCATAACCATAAAAAATCCTTCTGATAAACTGGACCCGACATGGAAACCGATCCGACCACTCTGGACAGCGCATTCTGGCTTAGCGCCGGATCCATTGCTCTGCTGCTCGTTCTTTCGGCCTTCTTCTCTGGCTCCGAAACAGCCCTAACCGCCGCCTCGCGCGGGAAGCTGCGCACCCAGGCCGACAAGGGCGCACGCGGCGCCCGCAGCGCCTTGGTCGTAACCGAGGACAGCGAGCGGCTGATCGGCTCGGTTCTGCTGGGCAACAACCTCGTCAATATCCTGGCGACCTCACTGGCGACAGCGCTTTTCACCCGCGCATTCGGCGAAGGCGGCGTTGCTCTGGCGACCCTGGTCATGACTCTGCTGGTTCTGATCTTTGCCGAGGTTCTGCCCAAGACATACGCGATTTCCAACGCCGAAAAGGCCGCGTCTGCCGTAGCCCCGGTGATTGGCTTTCTCGTGACCATACTGGCGCCGGTCGTCGGTGCAGTACGGCTGCTGGTGCGCGGCGTGCTGCGCCTCTTCGGAGTTCAGATCGACCCGGACAGCCACATCATGGCAGTGCGCGAAGAAATCGCAGGTGCCCTGCAACTCGGCCATTCCGAAGGCGTCGTGGAAAAAGAGGACCGCGACCGTATCCTCGGCGCGCTGGATCTGTCCGACCGTTTTGTGGAAGAGATCATGCTGCACCGTTCCCATATCGAGATGATCGACGCCAATTCCGACCCAGAGGTCATTCTGGAGCAATGCCTGACCTCGCCGCATACCCGTCTACCGGTGTTCAAGGATGAGCAGGAAAACATCATCGGCGTGGTGCATGCCAAGGATCTGCTGCGCGACATGTATGCCCAGATCGGCGGGCCGGATGGCGATGCCGCGGCGTTGCGCAACTTCCAGATCACCTCGGTCGCGAAACCGCCCTACTTTGTACCGGAAACAACCACGCTGGACGACCAGATGCGCCAGTTCCTGCGCATGCGCAGTCATTTCGCCCTGGTGGTGGACGAATATGGTGCCTTGCAAGGTCTCATCACGCTTGAGGACATCCTTGAGGAAATCGTCGGCGAGATCACCGATGAATTCGACCCGGCGGAGCAATCCCTTGCCAAGAAGACCCAGGACGGCAATTTCCTCGTGGAGGGCGCCACGACCATTCGCGATCTCAACCGCGCCACCGAATGGAACCTGCCCGATGATGAGGCGAACACCATCGCCGGTCTTGTGATCCATGAGGCACAGATGATCCCCACCGTTGGACAGGTGTTTTCCTTCCATGGCTTCCGGTTCGAGGTGACAGGTCGCGAAGGCAACCGGATCACCGATCTGAAGGTGCGCCCGCTGACATGACCCAGAGCCCGCGCAGAAACGGAGGCGATAGCCCCGCCTCCCGGACCGGACGCAGCCCATGACCCGGGCGTGGCGGTGGATCGACAGTATCTTCGTGGATCTGTCCCGGCAGATGCGCTGGTCGTTCCTGCCGCCGCTGCTGATCTATTTCGCCTATGGGGCGCAGGGCATCACCTCGGTTGCCGGGGCCTTTTACGTCAAGGAATATCTGGATCTGCCCGCATCCTTCCTCGCCGGGCTCAGCTTTTGGGTGGGTATTCCCTGGGCGCTGAAAATGCCGATCGGGCATCTGGTCGACCTGATCTGGCGCTGGAAATACCTGCTGATCCTTCTGGGTGCGGCGTTGATGGCGTCAAGCTATGGGATCATCGTGGCATTATTGACCCTGCCCGAGGTTATGCAGGCGATCATGCCGGTCAATGCCTGGTATGTAACCGCAATCATTCTGGCGCCCTGCGGTTTTGTGCTGCAGGACGTGGTCGCCGATGCCATGTCTGTCGAGGCGGTTCCGCACCGGGATACCGACGGCACGTTGCTGGCCGAAGAAGAAACCCGTGCCCTGCACACCACCATGCAGACCCTGGGCCGTATCGCCCTGATCGGCGGCTCCAGCGCGGCGGCCGCGCTGAACGTGCTGTTGTTCGAAGGCGCCGAAGCCCTGCCACAAGCCGAAAAGGGCGCGCTTTATGCCCATGTCTATACGCTGGCGCTGTTGGTGCCGGTACTGTCCCTGTCCGGGGTCGCGCTTGCCCTTGTACAGCGCTTGCGCAGGACTGCCGATCTGCGCCGCGCCGGACTGCCACAGGCCGAGATCCGCGTCCGGCTCGATCCGCCGCGCGATCCGGTAGATGTGAACTGGTGGTATTTCATCGGCGGCGGCGCCTTTGTTGCGCTGTCGCTTAGCGTCGGACTCAGCGATCTGGCCTATGGGCAGGAAATCATCTTTGCCGGATCCATGGCCATCGTCCTACTGCTGATGCGCCAGTTGATCGCGGTGCTGACGCCAGCCCAGGCCCGCGCGCTGATTGGCACCGCGATCATCATTTTCGTCTACCGTGCCAAGCCCCTCAGTGGCCCCGGGGCCAGTTGGTTCGAAATCGACGTTCTGGGTTTTGATCCTCAGTTCTTTTCGGTGCTGTCGCTGATCGCTTCGCTGCTGACACTGGTCGGCATGATCGTTCTGCGGCCAATGATGGCCAACCACACGATTGCCTGGATCGTGATTTTCCTGACATGCAGCGAGGCCCTGCTGAGCCTGCCGAATCTGGCGCTTTACTACGGTGTCCATGAATGGACCTCGGCGATGACCGGTGGGGTCGTGGATGCCCGTTTCATCGCACTGGTGGACACGGCCGTGGAATCGCCGCTGGGACAGGTGTCGATGATCCCGATGCTGGCATGGATTGCCCGCAACGCGCCCTCGGGGCTGAAGGCGACCTTCTTTGCGGTGATGGCCTCCTTCACCAATCTAGCGCTTTCGGCCTCCAGCCTTGGCACCAAGTACCTCAACCAGATCTTCGTGGTCACGCGTGAGGTCACAGATGCCGATGGCACCGTCGTCACCGCCGCCGATTACACTCAGCTCGGACCATTGTTGATCACCGTTGCCGTGCTGACGCTGGTCGCGCCGCTGATCGCCATTGTCATCATCCAGAACAGCCGTTTCCGCAGCGAAGACTGACAGTTCCCCTCTCCTCCGATCTGCCAGCGACATGAGATGTCGCTTTTTCACTGGACTACTGTTCACTTCTGTCCAGAATAGCCGAAACGCAGAACGCCAGGGAGCACAATTATGAAGACCACAACGCGCGTGGCAGTCATCGGCGGCGGAGTCGTCGGCTGTTCGGTCCTTTATCACCTGACCAAACTGGGCTGGTCCGACGTCATGCTGATCGAACGGTCCGAGCTGACCTCGGGTTCGACGTGGCACGCGGCAGGCGGCTTTCACACGCTCAATGGCGACACCAATATGGCGGCGCTTCAGGGCTATACCATCAAACTCTACCGCGAGCTGGAAGAGATCACCGGCATGTCCTGTGGCTTGCACCACGTCGGCGGCATTACCCTGGCTGATAACCAGGAACGCTTTGACATGCTGAAGGCCGAGCGGGCCAAACACCGCTTCATGGGGCTTGAAACCGACATCATCGGCCCCGAAGAAGTGAAGAAACTGTCAGAGGTCACCAATACCGACGGCATCCTTGGCGCGCTTTACGATCCGCTCGACGGGCACCTTGATCCCTCGGGCACCACCCACGCCTATGCCAAGGCAGCGCGCATGGGCGGTGCAACCATCGAAACCCATTGCAAGGTGATCGAGACCAACCAGCGCCCCGATGGCACCTGGGACGTGGTCACCGAAAAGGGCACCATCCACGCCGAACACGTGGTCAACGCAGGCGGTCTTTGGGCGCGCGAAGTGGGCGCGATGGCCGGGGTTTATTTCCCGCTGCACCCGATGGAGCACCAATATATCGTCACCGACGAAGTGCCTGAAATCGCGGCCATTATCGACGCGGGTGGCGAGCACCCGCACGTGATGGATCCAGCCGGCGAAAGCTACCTGCGCCAGGAGGGGCGCGGCCTCTGCATCGGTTTCTATGAACAAACCTGCAAACCCTGGGCGGTGGATGGCACGCCGTGGAACTTTGGCCACGAACTACTGCCCGACAATTTCGACAAGATCGAGGACAGCATCGCCTTTGCCTATCGCCGCTTCCCCGCGCTGGAGCGCGCCGGGGTGAAATCGGTGATCCACGGTCCCTTCACCTTTGCCCCCGACGGCAACCCGCTGGTCGGCCCCGTGCCCGGCATGCGCAACTACTGGTCCGCCTGCGCCGTCATGGCAGGCTTCAGCCAGGGCGGAGGTGTTGGCCTGATGCTGGCGCAATGGATGGTCGAAGGTGAATGCGAACGCGATACCTTTGCCATGGACTGTGCCCGTTACGGCGACTGGATCACGCCGGGCTATACCCGTCCCAAAGTGATCGAAAACTACCAGACCCGGTTCTCCGTCTCCTACCCGAACGAGGAACTGCCCGCCGCGCGTCCTTTCCGCACCACACCGATGTACGATATCTTCGACAAGATGGGCGCGGTCTGGGGCCAGCAGTACGGCATGGAAGTGGTGAACTACTTCGCCGCAGAGGGTGAGCCGCGCTACGAGACGCCCTCTTTCCGCCGCTCCAACGCCTTTGGCGCCACCGCGCGCGAAGTCAAGGCCGTGCGCGAAGCGGTTGGGATCAACGAGGTGCATAACTTCGGTAAATACCGCGTCACCGGCCCCAATGCGCGCGCATGGCTGGACCGTATCATGGCCGGCCGGGTGCCGCAGCCGGGCCGGATCAGCCTGACGCCGATGCTGTCGCACAAGGGACGCCTGATCGGTGATTTCACCATCTCCTGCCTGGATCAGGAAACCTACCAGCTGACCGCTTCTTATGGCGCGCAGGCCTATCATATGCGCTGGTTCCAGCAGAACGCACAGGACGACGTTCACGTCGAGAATATCTCGGACCGGGTTAACGGCTTCCAGATCGCCGGCCCCAAGGCACGCGAAGTGCTGCAGGCCTGCACGCGACAGGATATTTCCGACATGAAATTCCTGGACGTGCGCCGGATGAGCGTCGGCATGGCAGACTGCGTGGTGCAGCGGGTCAGCTACACCGGTGACCTCGGCTATGAGATCTACTGCGATCTGCCCAGCCAGCGCGCCCTGTGGAATGTGTTGTGGGAGGCAGGCCAGCCCCATGGCATGAAGCCCTTCGGCATGCGGGCGATGATGTCGCTACGTCTGGACAAATTCTTTGGCGCCTGGCTGCGGGAATTCTCCCCCGACTACACCGCCGCCGAAACCGGTCTGGACCGCTTCATTTCCTTCAAGAAGGACGTGGACTTCATCGGCCGCGCTGCTGCCGAGGCAGAACGCGATGCGGGTCCTGCGCGCAAGCTCTGCGCCTTTGAGGTTGATGCGGATGACGCCGATGTCACCGCCTATGAACCGATCTGGCTGGATGGCACGGTTGTCGGCTTCTGCACCTCGGGCGGCTATTCGCATCACGCCGGGAAATCCATCGCGCAAGGGTTCGTACCGACCGACAAGGTGGCCGAAGGGCTGGAGGCCGAGATCGAAATTCTCGGCAAGATGCACAAGGCCCGCCTGATCACCACGCCGCTGTTCGACGCCGACAGCGCCCGCATGCGCGGCTGACCAGTGATCTGAAACGCATTTCGCCTCCGCCTGTTCCCGGGCGGGGGTGACGCAGGCGCCAGAAATCTCTGGCTTTATGGGCACAATGCCCACAAGATCCCCAAACGGCTGGCAGGTGACAGAGCAGCCACGGGGGAACGTTCCATGTCCAACATTGCTATCCTTCTGCTTGCGGCAGGCGCGTCGTCCCGTATGGCTGGGCGCGACAAGCTGAGCGAAGATGTGGAAGGCCAGCCCCTGCTCGCTCTGATGTGCCGCCGCGCTGCGCTGACCGGATTGCCGGTCTATGTCACCGTCCCGAACGAGGCACACCCGCGCACCGGTCTGACCGGTACGGCAACGCCCGTCCCGGTACCGGACGCGGATGAAGGCATGGCCGCCTCGATCCGGCGCGGAGTGACAGCCCTGCCGGAGACGACCGAAGGGGTGATGATCGTGCCCGCAGACATGCCCGAGCTGGAAACGCAGGACCTGATGCACATGGCAGCGCATTTCCATGGCGGCGATGGCCCGATCCTGCGCGCCACGGCCGAGGACGGCCAGTCCGGGCATCCGGTGCTCTTTCCCAAACGCTGTTTTGCGGATCTTGAGGCGATCACCGGCGATCAGGGCGCCCGTGTGCTGCTGAAGCAGGACAAGGTACAATACATCGCCCTGCCCGCCCGCCATGCGACAACGGATCTGGACACGCCCGAAGCCTGGGCCGCCTGGCGTGCCGCGCGGGTTTGAAGGCCTACCCTCGGACGCCTACCCCAATCCGAAAGACCACCTGATAACAAGAAAGGCAGGACCCAGCGGCCCTGCCCCTCCCCCGAAGCCTCGGTCTGCAGTGGTTCACGGGTCCTCTTCCGCAGCTTCCCCCCGGTGCTACGGACGGACCGTTCAGTGAACCAGCAGCCGCGCTTCGTGTTTCTTCAACGACCGGCGCGCTGACGTATAGGCCTCGCGGCCCTCGACAGTCTGCAATTCGGGGAACAGTTCCAGCACCTCGTTGCGCTGATCCCCATCCAGACCACGCAGGGTCAGATCACCGGGCTGGAAACTTTCGGTCCAGGCACCATCCGACAGAACCACCTCGTGCTGGTCGAACATGAAGTGGATGTAGGTCACCGCAGTGGTTTCCACCACGTCCACCCCTTCAAGGCCGGTCAGGTGCTTCGCCGCGACCAGAACCTCGCGGTCCTCGAAATAAAGCGCCGTTTTGTCGTTGGCGACCAGTACCCGGTGGTTCGGACTAACCATCATGTCGCGCTCCGGCAGACCATTGCCAAGCGCACCCTGACGGATCAACACCGGTTGCAGATGCGCGGCGTCCTTCAGTTCGGCTTCGGTCAGGCTACGGGCTCCGATCCAGCGGATTTCCTGAATGCCGTTGTCACGGGTGATCACCCGGTCCCCCGCCTGCAGATCCTCGACCTTGCGCTCCCCATCAGGGGTCGCGATCAGGGTGCCCGGCGTGAAACAGGGAATGATCCGTTCGATCTCGCTGTAGGTCATGGATCCAATCACGGAATCGGCGCCATCCAGCAGGTTGATAGTGCCCGAATAGCTGTTGCCATCGGCGTCCAGCGTGCGGCTGGTGATTTCAAAGTTCTGACCGGTCAGATCCAGCGTGTCATAGTCATCGCCAGTGGAGCCACCATCGACCACATCGCCATCGGATGCACCGATGAACAAGTCGCGGTCGGCGCCGCCACTCAGCGTGTCGGCCCCATGGCCGCCGGTGATCACGTCGTTGCCGGTGCCGCCGGTCACCTCGTCGTCATCGATACCCGCATCAATGGTGTCGTCGCCTTCACCACCGGAAATGACATCGTCGTCGTCCTGGCCATAGATCAGATCGTTGCCGGCACCGCCTTCGATGGTGTCCATGCCATTGGTCGGATCAGGATCAACAGGGCGCCCATCAGCGCCATCGTCCATGATGTTGAGCCCATCCGGGAAGGCCGGATCAAGACCGCCATAAAGGGTATCGTCCCCATCGCCCCCCAGCAGAACGTCCGAGCCCTCACCGCCGATGATCATATCGTTGTCGGCGCCGCCATCGACCGTATCGTCGTCAATGCCACCATCGATGCTGTCATCACCGCTGCCACCGGAAATCAGGTCGGCGTCATCACCAGTGGTGATGGTGTCATTGCCCGCCCCGCCCGCGACGGTATCCATGTCATCATAGGGATCGCTGTCCGCCGGGATCGGCGGAATGTTCGGCGTGGTGCCGGTGTAGCCCGGGAAACCGCGATCCGGCAGCGGTGTCGGTTCGTTGCCAGAGGTGTCGATGACATCATCCCCGTCGCCGCCATCGACGCTGTCAGACCCGTCACCGCCGGTCAGGCTGTCGTCCCCGCCATTGCCGATGATCACATCATCGCCGTCGCCGCCATCAATGGTGTCATTTCCCGGCACGATCGGCGCGGTGGGATCGGTGGCATCGAAATAGACGTCGGAGACGTCGATGCCACTGTTGTCATGTCCATCCTGCGTGTGGCTGATCACGATCGAAGATACCGGCCCCGGTATCGTCACCAAGAGGGAAATGTCCGGGTCGAAATCGCTGGCATAGGTGCCGTCAACCTTGACCTCGGCGCTGTCATCGCCCGGTACGGCATCCGCATCCGCCAAAGTCAGCGCCGGTCCGCCCGAGAGATTGACGACTACCGGGTTTCCATCGGCGTCAAATGCGCTGACCTGTACCGAGCCATCGCCATCGATATCGTTGATACGGAAGGAAACATTTCCAACCGGGTCAGAAAAGTCGAGCTGATAGGCCGCGTTGTTACCGTCGCCGTCCAGTTCAGACGCCATGCCGCTGTTGGCATCGGCAGCACTGCCATCGGTGTCGATATTGCCAACAAACTGCGTGGTGTCGCTGAATAGCGTCTCAGAACCCGAGGTCTGAGACAGCACGGAGAAGTCCACGGTGACCGAACCTGTATCCTGCGAAAAGCCGCCGCTCAGATCGTCCTGCGGATCAACGGCGCCACCGTCATCCGGGTCCGGAGCCAGATCCCACTGGAACACCTCGCGGCTGCTGGGACCGGCGCCCGGCGCATCGGTGTCACCATCCAGCACGTCATCGCCTGCGCCCCCGCTAAGGCTGTCTGCCCCAGAGCCACCATGCACGGTGTCGTCCCCGGCGCCCGCTTCAACGGTGTCATCCCCGGCTGCGGCGTTGACCAGATCGTCATCCGGGCCATCTGCCGGGTTAATCGCATCACCGGCGTCGATCCGGTCGCCTTCTGGATCACCGGTATAGGCCGTGTCGATCAGGTCGTCCGTGGCTCCACCTTCTACAATCCCGTCCAACTCACCGGCGATCACGTCTTCATCCAGCACGGCCACATAATCAATCAGACCGTTAAAGGACGCAGACCCGTCCCCGGCGGCGCCGATGGAGAAACTGTCATCGCCGTCAGCGGTAACATCCAGAGACAGGCCAGCCACATCATCCCCGGCGGTGGCAACCGTGCCTTGAGTGGTGTTTTCCACCACCATCGTCTGGCCCCCATCGGTCCAGCTGTATTTCACGGTCAGCACATCGCCATAGGTGAAAAAGCCCGGGTCCGTCGTCAGCAGCACGGAAGCGCCGCCATCGGCATGTGCGACCTCGACCGCCCCATCGGCGGTGACCCGGATTTCGAAATTCTCGCCATCGGCATCGCCCGACGTTTCCAGACCGCGGCTGACAACGGTTTGGGGCTCGGAGGCCGGGACCTCATTCGGCTGGAAGGTGCTGATAAGGGTGCCTTCGGTCAGATCGAAGGGGCCATCATTGCTGCCATCGACAGAGAATTGCGTGTTGCTGCCATTTCCGAGCATCCAGCCGCCAGCGTAGGTGGTGGAGGGCGACCCCGTCCCATCCTGAGCAATGCCATCGCCCAGACCGGTGTCCTCAGTGGTATAATCCTCGCGGAAGTCCCACAAACCAATCAGATTTGCCGAATACGGGTTGTCGAAATTCTCAGCCATCACATTCTCCTCTTCGGCACGCGCTCGCACCAGAAACTCTGGACGCCGGAGCGACCGAATACCAAATAACCATGCCGCACAGATTTGCCGACATCGCCAATACCCGATCATGTAGGGGGATGCGGCCTATTCTACCGCCGCCGTATTCCGCACAGCCCGAAAGGCGTGCAGGTCAACAATGCACATTCAACGACACACTCACTGCCAGGCAGACGACAGCAAATACCAGAGCGAACAGAACCCCAGTGCCGAATTTCGGCGTACTCAAAAACAGCCCCCCCCAGATGGGCTCAATCGAAACTACCCTAGGCCCTGAAACCAACAAAGGAAAAAATCGAAAGAAAATTTAAACGATTTGTAGAAACTCAAAGAAACGCGCCCTCTTTGAGTTTGTAACGTTGAAAAACTGTTTCCAAGCTGGGGTATATCAACGACGGCAAGGGCTTAACTTGCAACGACCATTCGAAACAATCCGGCACTTACCGCCCTTATTGTGTGCAAAATTCACTCAATACCCGGCCTTCTGTTTCTCTGCTCATTGCAATTTCTGCCTGTTTGAAGCGCCAAACATCCGAGCAGCCGTGCCGGGCCAATTTCTCGGATAATCACCCAGTTTGAGGCAATCACAAGAAACAAGCGCCAATGTTGCTGCGTACGAAACAAACAGCCGCGGCAATCTTAACGAATCAACTATTCGCCGTCGCCCGCGACGCCGCATCGCGCAAGGTTTTACGGGCACGTCAGGCGCGCCCGCTCAATCCTCTCCGTCGGCTTGATCGGGGTCGAGATCCTGAAGATCGGGTTTAACCGGATCGTCGACCGCCGAACGAGGGGCAGCCGGACCGGAAGACTGCGATGTCGCGAGAGCCTCGGGGTTGCGGATCCAGATATCGCGCTGCGAGAACGGGATCTCGATGCCTTCTTCGTGGAACCGGCGAGCGATCTCGTAGTTCATCTCGGATTTGACTGAGAGCACCCAATTCACATCCCGCAGAATGGCGCGGATTTCAAAATCGAGACTGTCAGCACCAAAGCCCTGGAAGATCACACTGGGTGCCGGGTTCATCAGAACCAGCGGATTGGCCTTGGCAATCTCCATCAGGATACTCTCGACCTTGCGCAGGTCCGTGCCATAGGCCACCCCGACCGGCACGATCACGCGACCTACCGTGTTGCCGCGCGTATAGTTGGTCACAGTCCCGGTGATAAGGTCAGAGTTCGGGATGATCACATCAGAGCGGTCAAAGGTCTCAATCCGGGTGGAGCGCACCGAGATATCCCGCACGTAGCCCATCAACCCGCCAACCTCGATCCAGTCGCCTTTGGAGATCGGGCGTTCGATCAGCAGGATGATGCCCGATACGAAATTCGACACGATGGTCTGAAGGCCGAAACCGATCCCGACAGACAGGGCACCGGCAACAATCGCCAGCGAAGACAGGTCCAGTCCGGCCAGGGAAATCGCCACCACAGCGGAAATGAATATCCCCGCATAGCCAAGCCCCGAAACAATGGCATTCTGGCCGCCCGGATCGATCTTGGTCTTTGGCAGCAGAGAATTGCGCAGGCTACCCTGCACCAGACGGGTCAGCGCATACCCGGCGGCGAATACGATTGCAAAGCTAAGGAAAGCGGTCGGAGAAATCCGCGTATCGCCAATCGAAAAGCCCGCAAGGAACCGAGACCACAGCTCCGTCAGGTCGGCAACGCGGGCCCCCCAGACGATGGCCAAAATCGGCAACGACAGCGTCACCAGCAGGAAGCCAGAGATCACCGTGAGCAGCGAATCCTGCGCGGTCTGCCCCTTGCCGCTAAGCCAGCCGTAAACATCGCCAATGAAGCGTTGCAGCACGAGCATTGCCGCGAGGATCGCAAGCGTGGAGATTGCCGGATGAATCAGCGCCTCGGCCGCATTGGTATAGCCGACTGCAGCCACCAGCGGCGACACGATCCCCAAGGTATAGGCGCCACGTCGCACGACGGACCGTATCCGCCCGACATTTGAAACAGCTGGCGCTCCTGTGTCGTCGTCCTCGCTCTGCTGGGTCTCGGACATCTCGGAGATGGCCGTTAGCCGCTGTACCCGTAACATCACAAGCGCCGCAAAGACGATCAGCGGGAAGCCCAGCACCGCATGGGCCTCGACCGAGATCCTTTCGATCTGCTCAAGACGGATCAGCGCATCCTTCAGCACCAGCAACACCGCCAGAAGATCCAGCATCAACCGGGCCTGCTGGTGCCGGTTGTCTGCAACCGGGATCAGACTGCTGCCGTCGCGCGGCTTGAAGACCTGTTCGCCCAACCAATGGAAGGACAACAGCAAGAAGGCCCAGACCGGCACGTAATCCGTCAGCAGCGAACCGCGCAGCCCAAGAAGACCGGACAGATCAATTGCAGCGGTCAGCAACAGGATGCCACCGAACGGCAGCAGAACTTCCAGCAAGGAGACCACGAAACTCCAAACGCCGGTGCCACCGCCGCCATATTGGCGCAAATGGCTGCCCGCAGCCCGTGCCCAAGGGCGTCCCCGCAAGAGCAGCAGCCCGGACAACAGCAGCAGCAGCAAAATCGCCGGCAGGTTGTTGCTGATCCGCTCCCGCGTGGTGTCATTGCCCAATTGGAAAGCGGTTTCATGCCACACTGCCATTCCGGCATCGGACAGATCGGCGGCTGCCTCGGGCCAGTATTGCGGGTTCAGAGGTGACGGCCCCCGTTCCAGCAACCGTTTGGTGCGCCGTTCGCGAATGATTTTGTCGATCTCTGCAATCAAGCCGTCGGCGCGGCTGTAAGCC
This sequence comes from Pseudophaeobacter sp. 1A16562, assembly GCF_041008785.1. NCBI lineage: Bacteria > Pseudomonadati > Pseudomonadota > Alphaproteobacteria > Rhodobacterales > Roseobacteraceae > Pseudophaeobacter > Pseudophaeobacter sp. 1A16562. Next base: position 111,473 of record NZ_JAXGFT010000012.1, read on the forward strand.
TCTTCAGAAACCACCCGTGGGACCCGCAAGGCATTCAGCTGATCTCGGAGGCTTGCCCGCAACTGGGCGATATCCTCGGCCTCGGTCTCGCCCTCTGCCGGGGGCGGACCTAGCGCCTCCAGCTGCCCTTCCAGCGTGCGAATCCGGTCAGCGTTGTCGGTGCCTGAAGACAGAAAGGTCTGCCGGAATCTGGCCAATTCGCTTCGCAGCTGTTCCAGCGCAGCGTTGGAAGCCCGGTTGGCATCAATAACCTGTTCCGCACGCGTCGCGGTTTTCTGCCATTCGGCAGACATGGCCCGGATCTCTTCCGTGCTCTGTGCAGACAGCGGAAGGGCCAGGCCGATCAACAGGATCAGCCCAGCCCCCCAAATGCGCAGCAAGTCAGCTATGCGTTTCATACGTCCTCGAATACACCCGGGATGGAGGCAGGAGCGTGAGTCATCCAGTCCGGCACCGGCAGGCTTTTCTCACGCAGAAAATCGGGGTTGAAAAGTTTCGACTGATAGCGCGTGCCATAATCACACAGCACCGTAACGATGGTTTTGCCCGGTCCCATTTCCTTGGCCATGCGTACGGCGCCCGCGATGTTGATCGCCGACGAACCGCCAAGCACCAGACCTTCGTTATGCAGAAGATCAAAGACAAACGGCAGGGCTTCTTCGTCCGGGACCTGATAGTTGAAATCCGGTGTGAAGCCTTCAAGGTTCTTGGTGATGCGTACCTGACCGATGCCTTCGGCAATGGAGGAGCCCTCCATCGCGATTTCACCGGTGGTGTAATAGCTGTAAAGCCCGGCGCCCATCGGATCGGCAAGACCGATCTTCACGCCCTTGGGCTGCAGCGCCTCGGCGACGCCGGCCAGCGTACCACCCGAGCCGACAGCGCAGATGAAACCATCGACCTTGCCGTCGGTCTGCTGCCAGATCTCGGGGCCGGTGGTTTCCACATGGGCCTGACGGTTGGCGACATTGTCGAACTGATTGGCCCAGATCGCACCATTGGGTTCGGTCTTGGCCAGTTCCTTGGCCAGACGCTCGGAATAGCGCACGAAGTTGTTCGGGTTGCGATAGGGCGCCGCCGGAACCTGCACCAGTTGCGCACCCGCAAGGCGCAGCATGTCCTTTTTCTCTTCGGACTGGGTTTCGGGAATCACGATGACGGTCTTGAATCCCATCGAGGCCCCCACCAGCGCCAGACCGATCCCGGTGTTGCCCGCGGTGCCTTCAACAATGGTGCCGCCCGGCTTCAGCTCGCCGCGTGCGATGGCGTCGCGGATAATATAGAGCGCCGCACGGTCCTTGACCGACTGGCCGGGGTTCATGAACTCCGCCTTGCCCAGAATTTCACAGCCGGTTTCGTCGCTGACGCGGTTCAGCCGGATCAGTGGCGTATGGCCGATTGCATCGGCCAGATCACGTGCAATGCGCATAGTATCCCTTTCGATCTTTCTCTACAGACTTAGCCAACCGCCCCTCCGATCACAAGGCGCGAAGCCACAACTGTGCCCCGCTCAACCGATGTGCGCGCGAAGCCTGTCCCGGTGCCGGGCCAGCCACAGCGCTGCCGTTACCAAAGGCATGTCCTGATAGGTATTCCTGTCCACCGCATCGATAAATTCAGAGAACGAAATGACTTTACTGCGGATGTCCTCGTGTTCACTGGCCAGCCCGCCGCCACCTTCGACCGCATCAAGATCGGCAAGCCCCACAAAAATGTGAATGAATTCACCTGAAGCGCCGCTTGAGGGATAGACCTCGGCCACGCGCTCCAGCTGGGTGACGGCTACGCCCGCCTCTTCCTGTGCTTCGCGCCGAGCGGTTTCTTCCGGCGTTTCACCGGGGTCGATCAGACCCGCCACCGGCTCCCACATCCAGGGGCGTTTTTCTCCGGCAATATAGGTCGCGGCGCGGAACTGCTCGATCAGCAGCACCTGATCGCGGACCGGATCATAGGGCAGAACCACCGCCGCCCGTCCAACCAGCGCCACTCCCCGGTTCACCACCGGGCTGAAGCTGCCATCGTAGCGGCGGAACTGGAGGTCCATCTCTTCCATGGCGAAGAAATTCACATAGGCACGTTTGTGGCCGTGCACCCGCACATCCCGCGCCAGATCGTGGGCCGGATCCTCTGGCCGGGCCTGCGCCGCCAACCAGGACGCGGCGCGGCGGCGGATCGAGGGGAAGATCCGGGCGATCTCCTCAGCCGATTTGCAACCGCGCAGGTCCATGACCTCCTCGGCAGCGCGCAGTGACAGCGCGCCCCAGTCTGCAATCCAGCCGTCCAAATCCCAGAGCTCAGTGGTATCCCACATACCGGGCGCTGGGAAATATACCTCTGCATGCGCAGGCTCTCCCCCCTCCAGGCGCACCTCCACCTGTTTCAGCGCATAATCGAAACCGCCTTCATAGAAATTGAGCGCGTCGAGATCCTGCTGCGTCACACCGCGCAGCAGCAGCCCCGGCGCAGAGGCGCCTTCGCAGGCCTCGATGGCGGGAAAGGGCTGGTCCCTGACCTGCCGCACTGCGTGATCGGCAAGCTGCGCCTGCCGCGCATCAAGACTTTCGGCGCTGCGTCCCAGAACGCATTCCAGCAGCGGCACATAGCGCAGCGTGCCGTATAAAAAGAGATCAGCCACAAGGCTCCCCCATTATGAAGTGAAAATTGACAGTCAGCGCCAGCGGTTGTGAGCGTTCTCGGTGGCGAGGCCCGCCAGAACCCCGCCGATCACCAGCGCCAGCAGGACATGCGGCACCGCCATAACGAAGAAATAGTCCAGCGAAATGGTGAAGATCGCAGTCAGCGCCTCGAACGGCCCGTCAAACCGGTGCCGCATGGCCAGCCGGAACATCTCCCAGACGCCCTGCACGAACAGCCCCCAGAACACCATCACCGCCATGCCGGTGATCCCGTTGTTGATGGCAGGCACCAGACCATGACCAGCCCGCCGCCCCATCAGGATCCAGCCACAGACAACCCCGATGGCCATGTTCACATAGGTGAAATAGCCAAAATCGGTACCCTCGGGCATCAGGGGCATGATCATGCCCGAAACAACAAAGGCAAGCAGCGCCATCGACAGGGCTGCGATCAGTCGTGCTCCGTTTGGCATCCCGGCGGGTTCCGTTCCTGTTGTGGCGGTCGCCCCCAAACGGCCACCGCATCCTGCATTGACCAGCAATTTCGCCGGTTCCCGCCTCGCAGACAAGGGTGCCGGGAACAAGTTCTGCCACCATGCGCAACTGGGCAACAAAGCTACCCTGCCCGGCGTCACTCAGCCTGCTTTCTGTCCGGCGCTACGGTGCTGCCCATAGGCCTCCAAAGCCCGCTCCCGCCCCGCTTTCAGATCGATCAGGGGCCGGGCGCGCATCTGGTCCGGGGACAGGCCCCAACTGAGCGGCGCCGCATCAAAAAAGCTGGTCGCGCTTTGCGGCGGTCTGCGCTGGCCTTCGGCGATCCAGCGGCGGATATAGCGCCGATCCGCGTCGAACTTGTCGATCTGGCCTTCCGGGTTGTAGATGCGGAAGAACGGCGCCGCATCGGGGCCGGAGCCTGCGGTCCATTGCCAGCCCATCGCATTGGCCGCCGGATCCCAGTCCACCAGACAATCCGCAAACCAGTCCATCCCGACCTTCCAATGCACCATCAGATGTTTGGTCAGGAAACTTGCCACGATCATGCGCGATCTGTTGTGCATCCTGCCGGTGACATACATCTCCCGCATCGCGGCATCGACAAAGTCATACCCGGTCTGCCCCCGTTGCCAGGCCTCCACATCCGGGGTGATCTCGCTGGACCAGCCAAAACCGTCCCATTCTGGCCGCCAGTTTTCCGTCAGGATCTGCGGGCTGTGATACATCAGGTGGTAGGCAAACTCGCGCCAGACCACCTCTTTCAGGAAATGTTCCGCGCCTTTCCCGCTGCCTGCCATCGCGCGCTGGCCCAGATGCCACATCCGGTGCGGGCTGATCTCACCCCATGCGAGGTTTTCCGACAGGTTCGAGGTTGCATCCTCGGCCGGGTAATCGCGGCGGTCCTTGTAGCGAGCGACAGCCGCTTCAAGAAACCCGTCCAGACGGTCCAGCGCCGCTTGTTCGCCAACATTGCAGTGCGCCCGCACAATATCGGCGCCGCGCCGCATCGCCGCGCCCATCTGCCAATCCGCCACCGCATCGCTGTCCGGCCAGCTCTCCGGCGCGGACAGCTTGCCCGGCTCGGGCAGCAAATCGGCGGGCTGGCGATCGCGAACGGCTTTCCAGAACGGGGTGTAAACCTTGAACATGCCCCCTGCCTTGGTCTCGACCGTCCAGGGTTCAAAGAGCAGCCGCCCGCCTTGGGATTGTACAGCGATCCCGGAGGCCTTCAGATCCTCCTTGATCGCTGTATCCCGCGCGATGGCCTCGGGATCATAAAGCCGCGACCAGACGACGCTCCCTGCCCCGGTCTCATCAATCACCTGCCGCAGAACCTCTTGCGCATCGCCGCGACGGAAAATCAGCCGACTGCCGCGCGCGGACAGCGTTTCGGCGAGTTTCTCCAGCCCAAGGCCAAGACGGAATTTCGGCGCCGCGCCCAGCGCCTTGTCCTGCGCATCCAGAATATAAAGCGGGATGACAGGCGCGCCGCTGTTCACGGCCGCCGTCAGGGCCGGGTTATCCGCAAGGCGCAGATCGCGCCGGATCCACCAGATCACCGGGGCATTGCTGGTCATATGTCTGAAAGTCCTGTGCTGCCATTCTAGTTACAGCACGCGATCTAGGGCCTCGATCAGCTGCGTCACCTCATTTTCGTTGGTGTAATGGGTAAAACTCATCCGAAGGACGCCCTGTTCCGGGTCCACCCCCATCGCCGAGAGCGCGCGCACCGCGTAGAAATCCCCGCCGCCCGCCATGATACCATGCCCGGCCAGTTCCTCTGCCAGCCCAGCGCCAGACCGGTTGACGGCAACAGCCACGGTCGGCGCGCGCACGGCGGCGTCGCTTGGCCCGATGAGGCGCAGATCGTTGCGGTCCTTCAGCGCATCCAACAGCGGTTGCAGCAGTTTGACCTCGTGGTCACGCATCAGATCGTGCACGAACCCGGCGCGCGCTGCCGCGTCTTCGGTAGGGCCGCCGTGATGATCGCACAGGGCGTCGATATAATCCGCCATACCGGCGCTGGCCGCGACCTGTGCGTGATCGGGTCCCGCAGGGGTGAAGCGCTTGTAGAGAACGTCGCCGTTGAAATAATGCGCCTGGTTCGGAAGGATTTCGCCCAGCGCGCGGCGGATGACCATGATCCCCTGATGCGGACCATAGGTCTTATAGGCCGAGAATAGGTAAATGTCCGGTCCCAGCTCCCCGACGTTGGGCAACCCATGCGGCGCGTAGGACACCCCGTCGACGCAGACAAAGGCCCCCGCTGCATGGCAAAGCGCGGTGATCTCGGTCACCGGGTTGATCTCTCCCACCACGTTCGAGCAATGGGGAAAGCAAACAAGGCGCACGTTTTCGTCCAGCAGCGCCTCCAGATCCGCCGGATCCAGATGACCGGTGGCAGGGTCGATCTTCCACTCACGGACCTCAATGCCCTCTTCGGCCAGCCGCCGCCAGGGGCCGGTATTGGCCTCGTGATCCTGATTGGTGACGATGATCGCCTCCCCCGGGGACAGGAACTGCCGGAACGCCTGCGCCAGAACATAGGTGTTCTGCGTGGTCGAGGGGCCAAAGCTAACCTCATCGGTATCCACCCCCAGGATTGCCGCAAGCCGTTGCCGGGCCTCGTCCATCTCTGCCCCGGCCAGGGTCGAGGCCTCGTAAGGCGCATAGGGCTGCACCTTGCGCTGGGTGTAATAGCGTATCAGACGATCAATCACCGGCTTGCAGGTATAGGAGCCGCCTGCGTTTTCAAAGAAAGCCTGCCCTTGCAGCGTGGGTTCGGCAAAGGCCGGGAATTGCCCGCGTACAAAATCAATATCCAGCGCCATCTGTCATTCCCCTGCTTTTGTGTTCGCAAAAGGGATGCAGATCTTGCCGTGCAAGGTCAAGCGCCGGTACGCGGTGGAACCGTCCTGCAGCGTGAGGCGCCAGATGCGTAGCCAAAAGAAAGAGCGCGCAGTATCAACCCTGCGCGCTCCCTTCGTCTCAGAAAAACGGTGTTTCCGTTACCCGTTCACATCCACCACGACGCGGCCTTTGACCTGCCCTTTGAGGATGTCTGCGCCCAGTTGCGGCAGATCCTGCAAAGTTGCGGGCTGGATCATCGCCTCCAGTTTGTCCATCGGCAGATCGGTCGCGATCCGCTCCCAGGCGCGCAGGCGGTTGTCATAGGGCTGCATTACGGAATCAATACCCAGCAGGTTCACCCCGCGCAAAAGGAAGGGCACCACAGTTGCGGGCAGGTTCGCACCACCAGCCAGCCCCACCGCCGCAACGGAGGCACCGTATTTCATCTGCCCCAGCACACGTGCCAGCATCGCCCCGCCGACCGCATCAACGCAGCCCGCCCAGGTTTCGCTTTCCAGCGGGCGTTTGACCGTCTCATTGATTTCTTCACGGGCCACGATCTGTGTCGCGCCAAGGCTGCGCAGGTAATCCGCGGTCTCTGGACGGCCGGTCACGGCCGCGACCTCATAGCCGAGATTAGCCAGAATCGCGGTTGCAACTGAGCCAACTCCACCGGCGGCGCCTGTCACCAGAACCGGACCGTGGTCCTTTTGCAGCCCGTGATCCTCCAGCGCCATGACCGCCAGCATGGCGGTGAACCCAGCGGTTCCCACTGCCATCGCCTGGCGGGTTGTCAGCCCTTCGGGCAGCGGTACCAGCCAATCGGCGCGCACACGGGCCTTTTGCGAATAACCGCCCCAATGTGCCTCTCCCACGCGCCAGCCGGTCAGGACCACCTTGTCCCCCGCCTTGTAACGCGCATCCGAAGACGCCTCGACCGTACCGGCAAAGTCGATGCCGGGAATATGCGGGTATTTGCGGACCAGACCGCCACCAGGGCCGATGCACAGACCGTCCTTGTAGTTCACGGTGGAATAGTCCACCGCCACAGTCACCTCGGCCTCGGGCAGGTCATCAAGGCTGATCTCCTCGACCGCCGCAGATGTCTTTCCGGTGTCTTCGTCCTTATTCACGACCAATGCGTTGAACATCATGCTTCCCCTCGTTTCACATCCAGAATTTCTCGCGCACGGTGGCCGTGCGCATGCCGTCGGGTGTTTCCACCTCAAGTCTTGAGCCCGCATCCCAATGAGTCATGCGGACCATGCCGATTGCCACATTGGTACGAAAATCGGGCGACCACGCCGCCGAGGAAATTCGCCCCGCCGGACGACCGCCTGCAAACACCGACCAGAACTGATCACAGGGTGGCACGGCATCCCCGTCGATGGCAATCGGGCGGATCTGCTGTACCGGCCCTTCCTTGGCGACCCGCAACAACGCATCCCGGCCGATACAGCCAATCGCCGTATGGGTATTGCAGAACCGGCCCAGACCACATTCATGCGGCGTGTTGTCATCGGTCATGTCGTTACCGTAGCTGAGCAAGCCGCCCTCGATCCGTTCGATCAGGTTCGGACAGCCCGCGCGGACCTCAAGATCCTCACCCGCCTCGAACAGCTTGCGCCACAGTGGCATGCCAAATTCGCTGCCTTCCACGTAGATCTCGAACCCGCCCTGTTTGGAATACCCCGAGCGCGCAATAACCAGATCATGACCCTGGAACTGATAAACCCCGAAGCGGAAGAAGCGGATATTACGGATGCTTTCACCAAAGACACGCACCATCAGCTCCTCGGCCTTGGGTCCCTGCACGGCCAGCGGTGAGACATCGGGTTCGTCCACCAGCACATCCAGACGCCAGCCATTGGCGATACCCTTGACCCAGTAAAGAAGGTCGCTGTCCGCGATGGAGATCCACCAGCGGTCCTCGGCCAGCTTCACTGCCACGGGATCGTTCAGCATGCCGCCGGTTTCATCGACGATGGGCACGTAGAAACACTGGCCTGCCGTCATCCCGCGCAGATCACGCGGGGTCAGCATCTGCATCAGGCGCCCGGCATCGGGTCCGCGCAGTTCAACCTGGCGCTCACAGGCCACATCCCAGACCTGAACATGGTTTTTCAGATGATGGTAATCCGCCTCGACGCTTTCGAAAACCGTGGGCAGCAGCATGTGGTTGTAAACGGTGTAGGCGCGCACTCCGGCCTCTTCCACACCTTGGGAAAACGGGGTGCGCCGCAGCCGACGCGACGGTGAAATCAGTGCCATTGCAAATCCTCCCTGGCAAGGCGCGTTGCCCAGTAGCCTGCGGTCCTCCTCATCCTCACCGGAACAGGGTTTTTACGCTTCACCCAAGGGTCGGAAACCGCGACTCAACGCTTGCTTCCCAAATGTCAGACTTTTAAATGTCTGACAAATGATTTTTACAGCCCCTCACGATATGGTAATGACGCCGGATATCGACAGGACAGTACCCATGAAAATCGACCCTTCCAGTTCCGACGACCTCTCTGTGCAAATCGCACAAGCAATCAAGGACGCGATTATTGGCGGTCAGCTGATCGTCGATGAACGACTTCCTTCCGAGGCCGAACTGGCCGATCATTTTCAGGTGTCCCGCCCGACCGTACGCGAAGCGTTGAAACGGCTTGCGGCGCAATCGCTGATCCGTACGCAGCGCGGCGCCACCGGCGGCGCCTTCGTCAACAGATTGAGTTTTGAAGATGCCTACCCCCAGCAGGTGACCACCTCGACCCTGCTGCTGTCGATGAATGCGGTCAGTTTCGACACAGCCTGCGAAGCGCGTTATGCGCTCGAGCGCGCCTGCGCGCCCTTGTCGGCCCAGCGGCGCACAGCCGATCAACTGGCCACGATGCGGACCGAGATGTTCCGCCAGTCCCAGCCCGGCCTGACCGATGAAGCCTTCTGCGCCTCGGATGTTGCCTTTCACCGGGCGCTCGTCGATGGCGCGGGCAATCCGGTCCTGTCCTATCAGCTGGCTGGCGCAGTCGAAGCGATGCAGCCGCTGATGAACATGATCACTTTCACCGCAAGGGACCGTGCACGTATCGTGGATTTGCACGGACGCATCGCGGATGCCATCGAATCCGGTGACGGCACCGCTGCCAGCGAAGGCCTCAGTGATCTGGAAAAGGAAACGCGCAAGCTGGCCTCGGATGTCTTTGCCGCACGTGCTGCGGCGGTCTCTACCTGACGCCTGATCGCAGGTAATTCGGCCCAGAAAATTCGCACTGTCTATCCGATTTGCCCCTTTAACTCCGCCCGGTCAGCACCTATGTTCTCACTGTTCCCTCGTGGAACTATGGACATAAACGCGCTCGTAATAAGCGGATCGGACCCGGGGGCGGTACCCGGCGGCTCCACCATATATCCTTCGTTTGGGGATCATGGGGCCGAAACAGGATCGACGAACGTCTAAAGGGGTTAGCTTTGTCTCGGCTGTCTGCCACCGTTATCGGCGAAACTAGTACAATTGCAAACGACAATCGTGCTCCGGTTGCTCTGGCTGCGTAAGCAGTTCGAGTCGAACCGACTTTAAGTCCTAGCGCCTAGCCGCGTTAGGCGGGGTTCGCAGGTACCTGGCAACAGAAACCTGCACTTTTCCCCAGCTTTCTCAACGATCACAGGCACCCGTATAGGTTTTATTCAGACTCTGGGCGCACCCTATGCGCAAGACGGAGAACTGTGATGACCAACGCCGAACGCTTGCGAAACTGGTATACCGAGGTCTGGGAAAAAGGAAACCTGGACGCGATCACAGATTTCATTGCACCGGACACCATCGCCAAGGGAATCGTTCCTGAAATGCAGATGGGAATCGATGATTTCCGAGACCTTATCATGACCTTTCAGGCCCAGGTCGGGCGGTTTGAAGTGGACCTGCCCAAGGTGATCGCCGAAGGCGACTGGGTTTCAGCCTTTCTCGTCGTGCGCACCTCAAGAACCGACACGGGCGCCCCGCTTGAGGTTTCAGGGCAGGTCATGGCCCGGTTCGAAAACGGCAGGATCACCGAAGCCTATAATCACGTCGATTATATCTGCCTGCTGGAGCAAATGGACCTGTTGCCGCCCGACACGATCCCGATCTGCATGACCGGGCAGCGGCTCGGCTGGGTCAGACAGACACCCCACAGCCTCGCCGCGGCGCATTAGACCGCCAGCCCCACAAACGGACTCAACCCACCCTTTTCACCAGAAAACATCCACACGTAAAAGTGGTTGATTCGCAACCACAAGCCCTCTCGACTTCACTGTTGGTAACAAGTACCGGATTGACACTTCAACTCTGACCAACCGAGACCCCAACGAATGACTCATCAGACAGGCAGCGTTCTTGAGACTGTAAAGCAATGGTTTCACGAGCTTTGGGAAGAAGCGGACACGGCCGCCATAAATGCCCTCTCCAATTCTGGCACCACGATGCAGGGAGCGATATCAGAGCTGGCTGCGCCACAGAACTATGGCGAAGTGGTCACCGCGTTGAATGACCTGCTAAAGAATATTCACTTCGAATACGCCTATCCTGTCGAGCAGGGGGAGTGGGTTGCAGTAAAGTTGATCGTGCAGGCGCAATCCGCCGCAACTGGGGATGACGTTCGCTTTACCGGGCAGATCATCGCCCGGGTCAAAGAAGCAATAGTGACAGAACTTATTGCAACCATAGACTACATGAAGATGTTCGAGCAGCTTGGCCAGCTGCCCGAGGATTCCCTCCCGATCTGCCTCACAGGCGAGCAATTGATCTGGGCTCAGTAATCCCTCCACAGACTAAGCTAGTTTTTTCTGTCTCCGCGGGCGCGGCTGCCCTATAGGCATGCAAGACCCTGCCCCGATCAGCCGCGGAGATCGACTTGTCTGCCAGCTTCACGCCCGACCGCCCGGATTTTCGCGATCTGTTCCGCGTTTTCCTTCGTATCGGCCTGCTGAGCTTTGGCGGCCCCGCCGCTCAGATCGCCCTGATGCATCGCGAACTGGTGGAGCAGCGCCACTGGCTCAGCGAAGATGAATTCCTGCGCGGTCTCTCCTTCTGCATGCTGCTGCCCGGCCCCGAAGCGATGCAGCTGTGCACCTATACCGGCTGGCGCCTGCGCGGCACCTTTGGGGGGATTCTGGCCGGATTGCTCTTTGTGCTGCCCGGCGCCGCAGTTATCGCCGCATTGGTCTGGTTTTACGCTGCCTTTGGCACCGTGCCGGGGGTTCAGGCCGCCTTTGCCGGGATCAAGGCAGCGGTCATCATCGTGGTTCTGCAAGCCCTGTGGCGGCTCAGTAAGAAGGCCCTCAGAAAAGGCTCCGATTGGGCTCTCGCCGGTCTCGGCTTTGTCGGGTTATTTTTCCTTGGCCTGCCCTTTCCCGTTGTCGTCCTGGGCGCAGGTCTGTTTGGTCTTGTGAAAGGCCAGACACCGGCAGCGGAACCGGCAGAAGTCACAAAGGGACACGGGCCACAATCGCCGCTGCGGATCGCTGCCTTCTGGAGCATTCTCTGGCTGACGCCGCTGGCACTGCTGCATTTTTCCGGCTTCGGCTTTCTGGCAGACATTGGCTGGTTCTTTGCCAAACTCGCCGTGGTAACCTTTGGCGGCGCCTATGCGGTGCTCGCCTATATGAGCCAGACCGTGGTCGAGCAGCATGGCTGGGTCACCGCCGGGCAGATGATCGACGCGCTGGGTCTTGCAGAAACCACCCCCGGACCGCTGATCCTGGTCACCCAGTTCATCGCAATGCTGGCCGGGCTGACGACCGGCGGGATGCCCGTGTTTCTGGCTGCCGGGGCGGTGGCCCTCTGGGCGACCTTCGTGCCCTGCTTCCTGTGGATCTTTACCGCCGCCCCCTATGTGGAGCGCCTCTCGCGGCATCCCCGCCTTGGCAGCGCGCTAAAGGCGATCACCGCTGCGGTGACCGGTGTCATACTCAACCTGTCGGTCTGGTTCCTGCTGCACGTCCTTTTCCGCGACCTGCCGCAGACACAGGTCGGGCCGCTGTCCTTTGTGGTGCCGGACTGGAGCAGCCTTGACGCCGAGGCGCTGCTTCTGACAACAGTGGCAGCGGGCGCGGCCATCGCGCTGCGCGGGCGGCTGCTCTGGCTTCTGGCGCTTATGGTTGTGGCGGGGCTCGCAGTTGCGGCTGCACCCGATCTGCTGCTCCCGTAATCCCTGTGCCAGAGCGGAAAATGCCCCCTTCGTTGCGCTGTTTTTTTGACAAATCGGTCCCGGTAACTATTTCGTTTCCCGGAGAATCCCCTATGCTGGGGGAAAAGAAAAAGGGGTCTCAGCGTGTCCCGAGAAATCGACTACGGTAACCTGATGCATTCCGCCATGCGCGGCCTGATCCGCACCGTCCTGCAGGATGTGGCGGACAACGGTCTGCCCGGCAATCATCACTTCTTCATCACCTTTGACACCCGTCATCCCGATGCCCAGCTTGCCGACTGGCTGCGCGAACGCTACCCGGAAGAAATGACCGTGGTGATGCAGCACTGGTATGACAATCTTGCCGTCGATCAGGATGGCTTTGCCGTCACGCTCAATTTCGGTGAAACGCCAGAGCCGCTCTATATTCCTTACGACGCGATCAAAACCTTCGTGGACCCCTCCGTCGAATTCGGCCTGCGGTTCGAAACCGCCGAGGACGACGTCGAGGACGAACAGCCCGAAGACATCACCGCGCCCGAGGAAGATACGACCACGGATGAGACAGCGGAGAAAACCGACGCCGAGGTGGTATCGCTGGACAGCTTCCGCAAGTAACTGCTGGTCGCGGCCTGCCGGATCTCCAGAAACCCAGATCGCGAAATACGGCTAAACCTTTTGCGCGTCACGGGTGGCGTTTTTTTCAGATACCCCAAATAGGGCCTTTGCCCGCTTGAACCGTCAGCCATCGGCGCGGCTACTCTGCATCGAAAACCAGCCCTGACGGGGGACAGCAAGGCAATACGGCGCGGCGTTAGTCCTGACGCTTCAGAAAGGTCGAAACCATCCGGGTCGGCTCACCATTGCGATGGACCACATACTTCAGATCCAGCCCCCCTTTGACCAAGGTGCGGTCGTATTGCTGCATCTCGTAATCGCCGTTCGGCGCGATGAACATTGAAAACACCGTAAAGGTATCTCCGGCAATCCGGCTCCAGACGTAGGGATCGCCTTTCATCGGATCCATCTGGACGGCATGGCCAAAGACGTTCTGCTCCATCGCAGCGGCAAAAATCCCCGACCGATCGCTATCCACGAAACTGATCTCATAGGTTTTTGCCTTGCGGTTGCCGCCCCCTTTGATGGTGACGGTGCTCCATTTGACGGTAAATCCCTTCTTGGCCTCAGCAATCGTCACGCTCATGTCCCGCAGCTCGCTCTCGCCGTCGGGATGGGTGACGATCACCGACCCGGTGTAGGCCCCGACAAACGGCGCGATATCCGCAATAGCCGCCTGCGCAAGCAGCAGAACTGCGGCACAAAACATCGCAGCCTGAAGCATGACCCAGCGGAGCCATGCCACACCGTCACGTACGGCCGGAAACGCCCTGACGCGGGCAACGGCTGATGGACTGGAGGGGGCAGAATAATCGGGCACTGGCGTTCCTTGTCTAAAGATGAGCGAAAGTATTTTCCGGTGACTTTAGCTTATTTCGGTGCGCAGGCAATCCGGCGCGCCCATTTGTCCCTATACCCGCGCGCGCGATTCCCTATGATGCGCGCAACTGGCCGATTGCGCCTGACCCGGGCGTCGGCTAAACGGCATGCAACGGCATACGAGACGGAGAGAGACAAGATGTCCGATACCCGCACCGAAACAGACAGCTTTGGTCCGCTGGAAGTTCCTTCCGACAAATATTGGGGCGCGCAAACGCAGCGTTCGATCATGAACTTCCCCATTGGCTGGGAAAAACAGCCCGTCGCCATCGTGCGCGCGCTGGGCGTGATCAAGAAAGCCTGCGCCATGGCCAACAAGGCCTCTGGCAAAATGGACGCCAAGATCGCCGATGCGGTGATCCAGTCCGCCGGTGAGGTGATCGAAGGCAAATTCGACGACAACTTCCCGCTGGTTGTCTGGCAGACCGGCTCCGGCACCCAGTCGAACATGAACTCGAACGAGGTGATTGCCAACCGCGCGATCGAGATCCTCGGCGGCGTCATCGGCTCCAAGGATCCGGTGCACCCCAACGATCACTGCAACATGGGCCAGTCCTCGAACGATACCTTCCCCACCGCAATGCATATCGCCACCGCCATGTCCGTGCGCGACGTGCTGGTGCCGGGCCTGACCAAACTGGCCGAAGGGCTGGAAAAGAAGTCCGAAGAGTTCAAGGACATCATCAAAATCGGCCGCACCCACACCCAGGATGCGACCCCGCTGACATTGGGCCAGGAATTCTCTGGCTACGCGCATCAGATCCGTCAGGGTCTGGCACGGGTCGAGGCCGCGATGCCCGGTATCTATGAGCTGGCACAGGGCGGCACCGCCGTCGGCACCGGGCTCAATACCCAGAACGGCTGGGGCGAGACCGTAGCGGCCAACATGGCCGAGATCACCGGCCTGCCTTTTGTCACAGCACCGAACAAGTTCGAGGCACTGGCCGCGCATGACGCCATGGTGTTCCTGTCCGGCGCCCTCGCGACCATCGCAGGCAGCTGCTACAAGATCGCCAACGACATCCGCTTCCTCGGCTCTGGTCCGCGTTCGGGTCTGGGTGAGCTGATCCTGCCGGAAAACGAACCCGGTTCCTCGATCATGCCGGGCAAGGTGAACCCGACCCAGGCAGAAGCGCTGACACAGGTCGCCGCCCACGTCATGGGCAACGACGCCGCGATCAAATTCGCGGGCAGCCAGGGCCATTTCGAACTGAACGTCTACAACCCGATGATGTCCTACAACCTGCTGCAGTCGATCCAGCTGCTGGGTGATGCGGCGGACAGCTTTACCGAGCGGATGCTGATGGGCATTCAGGCCAACGAGCCGCGCATCGAAAAGCTGATGAAAGAGTCGCTGATGCTGGTCACCGCTCTGGCGCCGACCATCGGGTATGACAACGCCACCAAGGTCGCCAAGACCGCGCATAAGAACGGCACCACCCTGAAGGAAGAAGCCATCGCGCTCGGCTTTGTGGATGAAGCGACCTTTGACGCCGTGGTGCGCCCCGAAGACATGATCGGGCCCAAGGCCTGATGGCGGAACCGGTCAATCTGAACCGGTTCAGAAAACAAAAAGCGCGGGCCGACAAAAAGGCCCGCGCTGATGCCAACGCTGTGAAATTCGGCCGCAGCAAGGCCGAAAAGCAGCTTGACCGCAGTCGGCGTGACAAAAGCGACCGCCAACTTGACGGTCACAAGTCCGAAGAATGAGCAACCGCCCCAAGAAACACTCCCTGACCCTGCGCGGGCACCGCACCTCGGTCTCACTGGAGGATGAATTCTGGACCGCCTTCCGCGCCATAGCCGCCAAGGAAGGCCGTGCAATCAACGACTTGGCCGCCGACATTGATGAAGAACGCGGAACAGAATGCGGGCTGGCCTCGGCCATCCGCCTGCACGTTCTGCGCCACCTGCAGGCGCATCAGACCGGGGACTGATCCCGCCGCTCCAGCCGCAGCCAGATCCCATTCTTGGCCCGCACCGTTAGATGTGCAACCGGCACAGGCTCCTTGCCTGCCACCGGCGCCACCCGGAAATGGCGCAGCAGCATCGACAGGATCAACGGCCCTTCGACCATGGCAAAGCCAGCACCGGTGCAGACCCGGGGACCAGCCGAGAACGGCATATAGGCTTCACGTTGACACTTTTTGCCATTCTCGGTCTGCCAGCGCTCCGGATCAAAGCCATCAGGGTTGTCCCACAGCCGTTCATGGCGATGCAGGTGCCAGGGGCTGAGCACCAGTTGCGACCCTTTCGGCACTTCGCGGTCGCGGAAACGTTCGGGGCACGCAGCCTCGCGTACCATCATCGGCACCGGCGGATAGAGCCGCAGCGCCTCGCGGAACACATCACGGCTGATCCGCATGCGGGATACTGCGGCGAAACTGTCGTCCTCAAGCGCGGCGGCTTCCTCGGCCACCCTTTCCTGCCACTCCGGATAAATCGCCATCAGATAAAGCGTCCAGGCCAGCGCCGAAGCACTGGTTTCATGCCCGGCCAGAAAGAAGATTGCCACCTGATCGACCATTTCCTCGGTGGAAAAGCGCGCCCCGGTTTCCGGGTCGGCAGTGGTCATGATCTTGGTCGCAAGGTCCTGCGGCGCGGTTCCGGCAGCGATTTCGGCTGCTCGCTCATCCGTCAACTGGGTAATCAGGGCGCGAATTCGCGTAGCATTCTCTCGCGTTCCCTTGCGAAAGAAACGCGGCATCCAGCGCGGCACCGGCACAAAGGCGGCGAGATTCAGGATTGGCTGGCTGCGCTGGTAGTCCCGGAAGCGGGAAAATACCTCGGCGGCAACCTCGTGCTCGATGGGGATTGAAAACAGCGTGCGAAAAATCACATCCGCCGCCACATGCGAAGTGACTGCTTCGATCTCCACCTCCCCCTCCTGCCCCTTGAGGCGCGCGGCAGCGGCTTCGGCAGCGGCACGCATCGCTGGGAAGGTCTCTTTCAGACGCCCGCCTTCGAATGCCGGGTCGATAATCCGGCGCTGGCGCTTCCAGACTTCGCCGTTGGTCAGGAACACCGAATTACCCAGCAGCGGCTTCAGCCCCTCGCTGATCCGGTCCGATTTCGGGAAATCGTCCGGGCGGTCTTTCAGCACGGTTTTCACCAGATCCGGCTGATTCAGCAGGAAGGACCGGAAGAAGGGCGTGCGAAACTCCGCCATCCAGGCCCGGTAAAGCCGCGCGGGCTGCGCCGACAGGATGTCCTTGCGAAACAGCCTCACATAGCGCCAGAGCGATACCTTGTCGGCGCGCGCGGGTGGTTTGGGTGGCAGGGGCGTCATGGCGCTGACACCGAGGTATAGCCCGAGGTCGGCGCCTCGATCCGGGATTTCGACGCCTGCCGCCCCTCGTAACGCTCCGCCAGCGTGATGGGGCCTGCGGTGATCTGGAAGTAGTCATAGTCACCAGGCCGGTCAAACGCACAAAGATACTGAAAATGCAGCCGGAAGAACCGCCAACGCAGTTCTTTCCAGCGCTCAGGGCTCAGCGTTTGTGTAAAGGCCGCCGAAACGACCAGGGGCCAGCGTTTTTCATCTGGTGCAACACCGCTGACGCAGACCGGATCGCACAAGGCAAAGGCGCAGCCATCCCCCGGCGCGCTGACATCTACCCAGGAAAGTTCCAGACTGGCCGACAGATACCGCAGATCGCCGCGCAGACGGTCGGCCTTTGGCAGGAAGGATACCATCGGCACGACCTGACCAAGGCTAAGAAACCCCAACGCCGGGCGCGCCACGGGCAACCCTTCGCGCAACAGATCCGCAAGCACCGAAACACCAACATGGGCGCCGGATGAGTGGCCAACGACCAAAACCTCATCCACTCTGTTCTCTTCGATGGCGCGGCGGATCAGCTGCCGGAACTCCGCCATGCGGGCCTCCAGCTCGGGCGGGTTGGCCCCGCGCGAGGCTGCGGAATAGGCGTAATCATGCATCAGGTAATAGGCAAAGAGCTTGCCATCGCGCGCCTTGAACCAGCGCAGCAGTGCAATCACAGTTAAAATCAGCGCCGCAATGAATGCCACCGCGCCGATGACCGCCGCCGCCTTAGGCCCGGCCACGGGGTTGAGTGCCCATTGTGCGAGCCAGTCGATTGCACCGCCGACAACAGCCCCCAACGCCAGCGCCAGCAGCAATTGCAGCAGCAGCATGCCCACCGGATAAAGCGCTGCAATCACCGGCCCCTTGCGCAGACGCGTCAGGCGAAAAAGCGCGCCGGTCGAGATATAGGTCCAGGCGGTGCGCGCCAGTTGCAGATAGGTCGCCGGAATGGAGGCCGCCATGCTGCCCCGCACGATGTCAGACCAGACCAGAACCTCCACATCGGCCGTCACCTCGGTCCCGTCGATCTCGGCCTCTACGTGCCAGCCATAGGGACCGTCAGCCTGTTTGGGGCGCTGCGAGATCTGGTAGCCAGAGATCGCCGCCTGGGCGGCGCTTTCGCTGCGGTAAAGCTCACGATAGCGGCGGGGGTGGATGGGATCGTAACCGGGGATGTAAAAAACCTGTCGGCGGCGCACTGTTGCACCGCCGATGGATTGATCGCAGTCCTGCCTTGCCGTTCTGCCCATTCCGGCCTCATTCGATTTCACTCGAGATTAGCGGCGGATCTGGGCAAGAGTAAGACCCCGGCGGCGGCTCTTAGCCAAGTGTTGCAAGCGCGGGGAATGTTTCCAGCAGCCACCAGGAGAAGGTGGAGAACAGACCGGTCACCAGCATGATCCCAACCACCAGCAGCAGGCCACCCATCACTTTTTCGATGAGCCCCATGTGGCGCTTCATCCGGTTCATCAGTGCCATTGAGCGGTTAAGGAAAATCGCCGCCAGCAGGAAGGGAACGCCCAGTCCCAGCGCATAGACGCCGAGCAACAGCGTTCCGCGGCTGACCGAGGCCTCAGAGGCCGCCAGCGACAGGATCGCGCCCAGCTGCGGGCCGATGCAGGGCGTCCAGCCAAAGGCAAAGGCGAGACCAAGCACATAGGCCCCGATGGCGGACCCACCGGATTGCCCCGCTTCCATCCGTGCTTCGCGGTCGAGGATCGGAATGCGGAAGACCGACAGGAAGTGCAGGCCAAAGACGATCACGACAACGCCGGAGACCTTGGCGAACAGCTCCTGATTTTGCAGGACGAAGGCGCCAAAGGCCGAGGCGGTGAACCCCAGCAGCAGGAACACCGTCGACAGCCCCAGCACAAAGAACAGTGCCGAGACGATCACCTTGCGCCGGGCGGTTGCCGTGCCTTGCATCTCTCCGATGGTGACGCCGCTCATATAGGCCAGATAGGGCGGCACGATCGGCAACACACAGGGCGACAGAAAGCTGATCAATCCAGCCGTCAGCGCCACGAACATGGCAGGAATCAGTCCTGCGTCGATGATTTCGATTCCAAACATAGCCTTCACTTAATCCAGCGCAGATCAAAGGTCACTGGTACCTGCGGTCACATCCTTGTGGACAGGCTGTGAGAGGCACCTTATCTGCAGGATATGACTGACGAAAACACCACTCTTGATGCCATCGGGCTGCTTTGCCCCCTGCCCGTTCTGAAGGCCCGCAAACGGCTGAAGGCGCTGGCCCCGGGCGATACTTTGACCATGCTAGCCGATGATCCTGCGGCAATTATCGATGTACCACATTTCTGCGCCGAGGCCGGGCATGAGTTCCTTGGCCAAAGCGACGGGACCGGTCACCAGATCTACCGCATCCGAAAAGGCGGCTGAGATCCCTATTTACATGGGGCGAAAGCCAGGTCCACGCACCTGCACAGGTCAGTTTGTCTCTCTCTCGAGACCAAGCGCCGGAGTGTCCTGGCTGAAGGTATTGACCCAGCCTGCATCAGTGCGCTGCCAGATGGAGCTGACGTACATCACCTCTTCCACCTCCTTACCGCAGCGGCTGTAGAGTGCGCGGTAAGACAGCAGTCCGTGATCCGGCCCCAGCGCCCTGACCTTTGCCTCCGAGATCTCGTAGCGGTCAATCGACGCACCAGCGCTGATCTGCGCCACGTGATCCTCCCGGCCCGCAAAGCCGTCTGGGTAAACCCCCAGAAAATCCGCACTTAGCAAGGCGGCGTCTGCTGCACTATCGCCGGTCTGCAGCGCCTGCCAGACCTGCGTCTCACACTCCAATAGCGCGTTCAGTAGCGCTGTGTCGCTGTGCGGCCGCGTCTTTGCCATGGCGATCCCCTCAGTAATGAAAAAGGGGCGGACCCTGTGGCCCGCCCCGATATCAGTCTCAGCTTCCCAGTGACCACCAGCCGCGGCGCTTGGGCTTGGGCGGGGCCTCTGGTTCAGGCGCGGGCGCAGGTTCTGCCGTTGCCACAGCCACCTCGGGCTCCTTGGTTTCCGGTTCTGCTGCCTCAGGGGCCGTAGCTTCCGGCTCAGCGGGTTTCTCGGCCTCTTCAGGCGCAGCGGTCTCCGCCTCGACAGGTGCAGTTTCGGCGGCCGCCTCTTCTGCCACGGGTTCCACCTCAGGCGCGGCCTCCGGCTCAGCAGCAGCAGTTGCCTCGGCGGGTTCTACCGCCTCGGGCTCTTCCGCAGGCGCAGCCTCAGCGGCATCGGGTGCAGCTTCCGCTTCGGCAGCTGCTTCCGCAGGTGCTTCGGCAGCAACAGCTTCTTCTGGCTGCGACGCGGGGCTTTCGGCTTGGTCGGGCTCTGCGGGTTTCTCTTCAGTCACCGCATCTGCAGTCTCGGTCTCCGCAGCCTCTGCCGGTTTATCGGAAGATTTTTTGCGGCTGCGGCTCTGGCTGGTGCGGGTGCGACGGGTGCGTTTGGCAGGCTTCTTCTCTACCTGCTCAGCACCCTCTTCCGCGCCCTCCGCCTTGGCCTCGGCTGCGTCAGCGGGCTGATCAGACTTGGCGTCCTGCGCCGAACCGTCTTCCGTAGACTTGTCACCCTCCGCAACTCCAGCAGACTGGTCTTTATCACCTTCGGACTGATCGCCGTTGTTCTCGCCATTGTCCTGATCCGAGGATCCGGACTTGCGCCGCCGCCGACGACGACGCTTACGCTTGGGTTTGTTCTCACCATCGCCTTCGGCCTCAGGCTGGGTCTTGCTGCCCTCGTCGACAGAGGTTGTCTCCTCTGCTTCCGCAGCCTCACTTTCGTCGGCATCGATCTGATCCATGATCGAAGTATCAACGGAGACCACGGGCGATGCGGCCACCGGAACCGTGCGCGATGCGGTCTTGAACTTCTCAAGCTCGAAATCCGGGCTGACCAGATGCGGGTGTCCCTCGATGCGCACGGAGAGACCGTAGCGCGCTTCGATCTGCGCAATATGTTCGCGTTTCTGGTTCATCAGATAATTAGCGATGGCCACCGGGCATTTCACCAGAACCTCACGCGAACGACGGCGGGTGCCTTCTTCCTCGATCTGACGCAGGATCGACAGAGCGAGCGAGTCGTCCGAGCGGATAAGGCCGGTGCCATGGCAATGCGGGCACGGCGCCGTGGTCGCCTCGATCATGCCGGGGCGCAGACGCTGACGCGACATTTCCATCAGGCCAAAGCCGGAAATGCGGCCCACCTGAATGCGGGCACGGTCGGTCTTCAGCTTGTCCTTCATCCGCTTTTCGACGGCGGCGTTGTTCTTGCGCTCATCCATGTCGATGAAATCGATGACGATGAGCCCCGCAAGGTCACGCAGACGCAACTGGCGCGCCACCTCTTCGGCGGCCTCCAGGTTGGTCTTGAGCGCGGTTTCCTCGATCGAGGCTTCCTTGGTCGCCCGGCCGGAGTTCACGTCGATGGCCACCAGCGCCTCGGTCACACCGATCACGATATAGCCGCCGGATTTCAGCTGCACCGTCGGGTTGAACATGCCCGCCAGGTAGCTTTCCACCTGGTAACGCGCAAAGAGCGGCAGCGTCTCGTTGTAGTTCTTCACGTTCTTGGCATGGGACGGCATGATCATCTTCATGAAGTCCTTGGCGATGCGGTAGCCGCGCTCGCCCTCTACCAGAACCTCGTCGATCTCGCGGTTGTAAAGATCACGGATCGAGCGTTTGATCAGGTCGCCCTCTTCATAGATCTTGGCCGGTGCGATGGATTTCAGCGTCAGCTCGCGAATCTGTTCCCAGAGGCGCTGCAGGTATTCATAGTCGCGCTTGATCTCGGCCTTGGTCCGTTTGGCACCAGCGGTGCGCACGATGAGGCCCGCGCCCTGCGGCACGTCCAGTTCGGTTGCAATATCCTTCAGTTTCTTGCGGTCGGCGGCATTGGTGATCTTGCGGCTAATGCCACCACCACGGGCGGTGTTGGGCATCAGCACGCAGTAACGGCCTGCCAGCGACAGGTAGGTGGTCAGCGCCGCACCCTTGTTACCGCGTTCTTCCTTGACGACCTGCACCAGAAGAACCTGACGGACCTTGATGACTTCCTGAATCTTGTAGCGACGCGGACGCGGCTTACGCGGCGGACGGATGTCCTCGCTGTCATCCTCGTCAGCGACGGATTCGATGGTCTCATCTTTCGAGGTCGCGTCAGACTTCGCGGTGTCTTCTTTGTCGTCCTCGTCCTTGTCGTCAGCTACGTCTTGTTCGGCAGACTCAGCCTTGTCGGCGACATCACCGTTGTCCGCTCCGGCATCCTCGGCTGTCTCAGCATCGGCGGCCGCGTCATCGCCAGCCGCTTCTTCGGTGCTGGTAGCCTCTGCACCGTTCTGATCGTCGCCATCCGGCTCTTCAACTGGAGTTTCCGCAACGGTCTCCATCGGCGAGGTACCCTCGGGGACCTCGGCAAGCTTGTCATCCGCAGCGCCATCTTCGGCGTCCAGATCAATGGTTTCCATACCCGCGATTTCAGCCTTTTTCGGGCTGTCTTTTTCCGGGGCCTGGGTGGACGCATCATCACCATTGTCCTGCGGCGTGACCTCTTTGGTCTCCACCGCATCACCGGCGTTCGCCTTGGCAGCTTTGGTGCGCGAAGACTTGCGGCTGCGCGAGCGCGAGCCACGGGACGGTTTGCTTTCTTCTTCCTCGTCGCGGGCGCGCATCGCCTCGGCGTAGGCGCGCTCTTCTTCCATCAGCGCCTCACGATCGGCGACGGGGATCTGGTAATAGTCCGGATGGATTTCCGAAAACGCGAGGAACCCGTGGCGGTTTCCACCGTAATCGACAAAGGCCGCCTGAAGCGAAGGTTCGACCCGAGTTACTTTTGCGAGATAGATATTGCCGGCAAGCTGGCGTTTGTTTTCGGATTCAAAGTCGAACTCCTCGACCTTGTTTCCATCAACCACCACGACGCGGGTCTCTTCCGCGTGGGTGGCATCGATAAGCATCTTCTTGGCCATGTTTCCTTGGTGCACCTGCCCAGTGCAAACAAAGCCCCTCCTCTTCCGGGGGGCTGCGCGTGTTTTGGGTGGTGTCTTGTCAGGGCGATTTCAGACTGCGCGCCGCAGGTCAGGGTCCCGAAACATGCGTCCGGCCCTTTGTCCTGTATGCTCTTCGCTCTCGCGCGCGTCATCGCGGTTCTTCTCCGACAGGTGGGATATCCCGAACCCTGCCATGTTATTCCTTCCCGGTCGTGCCGGAAGAGGTGCTAGGCTGCCCCTTCACAAGGGGCAAATCGGTCTGCCTCAGCTTTCTCGGTTCTTTCCGGACAAAAGCATGAGACAGCGAATCTCATAAGGCTGGATGCGAAAGAGGCATCCTTTTCCTGTATTTTCAGCATAAGGCCTGAAACCGGGAAATGACAATGGCCATTCGGCACGGGCATTGCTGAAAGTGTAAACTATTCTTCCTTAGACGGTATTGGTTAACAAAACCCCGAAAAACTGCGGTGTTTTTCCGCAAAAAAGCGACCTGAACGGGAAACGGCGCCGGTGCATCCCGGCGCCGCATCAATGTCGAACAAAGCCAAAACCTGCCTCAGCCAGGTTGCAGTCCAAGCCTGCAGCTGTCAGCTCAGGTATTCTGAGCGCTGCAATCCGTATTTGGCCATCTTCTCATTCAGAGTCCGGCGCGGCAGGCACAGCTCCTCCATCACCGAAGCGATGGAGCCCTTGTGGCGGCGCATGGTGTTGTCGATCAACATGCGTTCAAAGGCTTCGACGTATTCCTTCAGGGGCTTACCTTCGGTAGTCATCACCGGCTGCATTTCCTCGTGATCGGACATCAGCAGGGATGCAATCGTACCAGATCCGCGCCGGGATTGCAGAACCGCTCGTTCGGCCACATTGATCAGCTGACGCACGTTGCCCGGCCAGGGGGCCTGCAACAGCTGTGCGGCCTCCTGTGCGGTGACCTGCGGTGCCTCGCAGCCGTATTCTTCAGAGAATTGCTCGCTGAAGCGGGTGAACAGAGTCAGGATATCCTCGCCGCGCTGGCGCAGGGGCGGCACGGTGATCCGCAATGCCGCAAGGCGGTAGAACAGATCCGGGCGCAGCGCGTCCTCGCAGGTCTTGCCCGCCTCCTGTAGGTTCGAAATGGCGATGATACGGGTTTCGCCCGGCATGCCCTGTTCGTTGATCACGCTCAGGAGCTTGGCCTGCAGCGCCTCGCTCAGCGCCTCCACGTCCTCCAACACCAATGTGCCGCCGCGGGCCTCTTCAATGGCGGGCAACAGGCTGTCCTCGGGTTGCATCGGACCAAACAGACGCTTCGAGAGGGCCTCTTCCTCCAGTGCGGCGCAGGAGACCAGAACGAATTTCTTGCCCGCCCGGCTGCCAACCGCGTGCAGCGCATGGGCCACCAGTGTCTTGCCGGTGCCGGTCTCGCCATCGATCAGCACGTGCCCGTCGGCTTGGCCCAGATCCAGAATATCCTCGCGCAGGCGTTCCATCACCGGGCTCATCCCGATCAGTTTCTTCATGATCTGGCCGCCATCGGACAATTCGCGGCGCAGCGCCCGGTTGTCGAGCGTCAGGCGGCGGGAGTTGGTGGCCCGCTTCGCCAGTTCCGACATCCGGTCCGGATTGAAGGGTTTTTCGAGGAAATCGAAGGCCCCGACGCGCATCGCCTCAACCGCCATGGGCACATCGCCATGACCCGTGATCATGATCACCGGAAGGGCGCTATCGCTGCCCATCAGTTTCTTCAGGAACTGCATCCCGTCCATGCCAGGCATCTTGATGTCGGAGATCACGATCCCTGGGTAATCCGAGCCCAGAACCTTCAGCGCATCTTCGGCGCTGGCAAAGGTTTCAGTGTCATAACCCGACAGGGCCAGCCACTGGCTGATCGACTGGCGCATATCCTGTTCATCATCAACGATCGCGATTTTCATAGCCTGTGCCATGCGCGGCCTCTCCATCTTTAACGCCGCTTATTCAGCGGCTTCGATACCGTCCACAAGGATCGGCAACTGTATTTCAAACACGGCGCCGCCGTTTTGCCCGTTGCGGGCAATCAGCCGCCCCCCGAGGTCGTTCACGATCCCCGAGGAGATGGCAAGCCCCAGTCCGACCCCATCGCCGGGCTGTTTGGTGGTGTAGAAGGGTTCGAACAGATTGTCGAAATCCTTGATCCCGTTGCCATTGTCGCGCACCGACAGGGTTGCTGTCTCGCCTGCGGCCAGCAGGATCTCCACCTCGGGGTCCTCTACAGATTTGGTGGCATCCAGTGCATTGCGCAAGAGGTTGACCATCACCTGCTCCAGCCGCAGCCGGTCGCCCATAACGTAAACCGGCTGATCGGGCAGCATTCGGGTGATCTTGACCTGACGCTGACGCAGCTGCGGTTCCATCATCGACAGGGAGGACGCCAGCGCATCGCCCATGTTTACAGGGGCAAAGGCATCGCCTGCCTTGCGGGCGTAGGATTTCAGCTGCCGGGTAATGGCCCCCATGCGCTCGATCAGATCATCAATACGCCCAAAGGAGGCGAGCGCCTCTTCGGGGCGGTTGCGGTTGAGCAGCAGCCGCGCCCCGGCCAGATAGGTTTTCATCGCCGCCAGCGGCTGATTGAGCTCGTGACTAACCGCCGCTGACATCTCCCCCAGCGCCGCGAGTTTCGAGCTTTGCGCAAGGCTTTGTTCGGCCACGGCAAGGGTTTCCTGCACCCGTTCCCGTTCGGCGATTTCCCGCTGCAGCCGTGCGTTCAATACGCGAAGCTCCGCCGACTCGCGCTGGAACAGCGCCATGCGCAGCGCCGTCTTGCGGCTGAGGGCATAGAAGGCCAGCGCCAGCAGAATCGCGAATCCCATGATTTCAAGCGCCAGAACCGCGTTCACCCGCTCGCGGATCGAGGCATAGGTGGTGAAGGAGGTCAGCCGCCAGCCCTGAAACGGCACCCGCGTTTCCAGCCGCATCACCGCCTCGCCCTGCAGATAGGCATCAGCCGGCAGGACAGTCCAATCCGCGGTTGCCCGGATCGCGCGCTGAATGGCGCCCTCCGGTGTTTGCAGGCGCAGTGCGTCGCGCTCTTCCTTGCCGCGCCAGCGCGCTTCGGTCGCCAGCACAATACGGCCGGTGCTATCGCTGACCATCACCGCGTCTGAAATCCCCGCCCAGGCCCGTTCGAATTTCTGCAGATCGACCTCGATCACGATCACGCCGAGCGTCCCGGTGGTGTCAACAATGCGCCGCGAATAGGTAAAACGATAACCGCCCACCTCGCGTTCAATGACCGAAAACACGGTAGATTTGGCCCGCACCGCATCGACGAAATAGGGCGCGTTGCGGTGGGTTTCGCCCAGACGGTTGCGATTGGTCGCCGCCACGGTACGCCCGTCGCTGGCCAGCAACATGATTGAGGCAGCGCCGATTTCCTCAACAAAAGAAATCAGTCGGTGGGTGGATAGCGAAAAATCCTGACTTTGCAGCGCCGATATCAGCGCCTGGTCACGCGCCAGCAGCTGCGGCACGATGGCATGGCGGCGCAGCTCACTGACCAGGTTTCCGGAGTAAAGCGCAAGGCGCAGTTCGGCCCGGTTGCGGGTACTTTCGGTGAACCGGTGCGTCAGCATTCGGTTGGTCACCCAGACCGTCGTTGCCGCCACCGCCATGAACAGGACCAAGGCCAGCCGCGCCCGCCAGGAGATCGTGCGCGATCTTGCGGCGGACCCGGATTTGGCCACGGGGAGTTCTGTGCGATCAGGCGGGGTGCTCATAGGCTTAACCTATTGCGGCTGCCCGCCTGTCTCAAGTCACGCTGTAGCGACGATCCCGGTCAATGCGCGGAAGACTGCCGTCCCGTCGGTGCCGCCATGACCTTCGTCCGCCGCGCGTTCGGGGTGCGGCATCATGCCCAGAACCCGGCGGTTCTCGGACAGGATCCCGGCAATATCAGCAACCGATCCGTTGGGATTGTCGACATAGGAAAAGGCCACCCGGTCCTGATCCTTCAGCGCCGCGACAGTGTCGGCGTCTGCATAGTAGTTGCCATCGTGGTGGGCGATCGGGATGCCGATGACGTCCCCTGCCGAATAGCCATCGGTAAAGACGCTGCTCGTGGTCTCGACCTTCAGGTCCACCGTGCGGCAGATGTATTTCAACCCCGCGTTGCGCAACAGGGCGCCGGGCAGGATGCCGGTTTCGGTCAGGATCTGGAAACCGTTGCAGACGCCAAGCGCGTAACCGCCCCGGTTGGCGTGCTCCACAACCGCCTGGCAGATCGGCGATTGCGCCGCGATGGCGCCGCAGCGCAGGTAATCGCCGTAGGAGAACCCGCCGGGCACGCCGACAATGTCGATGCCTTCGGGCAGCTTGCTGTCCTTGTGCCAGACCATGGAGACATCAAATCCGGCCTGTTCAAAGGCCACGGCAAGATCCCTGTCGCAGTTGGATCCGGGGAAAACGACAACGGCAGCACGCATCAGGGGTTCCTTCCTAGCTTGCGAAATCGGTAATGACCGCCCCAACCCGAAGGCGCCGGGCGGTCAAACGCGGCCAGATCGCGCTGGCCTTTAAAAGAGAGATGGCGCGGGTCAGCACTTTGCCCGGCGCGGGCGGCGGATCCGGCAGGGTTACCAGCTCCAGCGGCTGGCGAAAGCCGATAAGCCGCGCCGCCCGCATCGGTCAGGCCAGCTCGATCTCGTAGGATTCGATCACGGTATTGGCGAGCAGCTTCTCGCACATGTCCCGCACATCCGCCTCGGTGGCGTCATCGCTCAGCTCCAGATCGATGACCTTGCCCTGACGGACGCCTTCGACCTTGTCAAAGCCCATGGCGCCAAGCGCGTGGCGGACCGCCTCGCCCTGGGGATCCAGAACTCCGTTCTTCAGCATCACATGCACCCGTGCCTTCATCGCGTCTTTCCTCAGCTTTCGGTCACAAAGCCCGCCAAGGGCTTGTTGTTGTCAGATCTATGCCCTGCCTGCCATCTTCACGGGACCACAGCCCCGGATAGGCGGGACGGGTCGGTCAGTTGACCAGAGTCGGCTTTCCCGCTGCGGGCGGGTTGTTCGGCATCACACCCAGACGGCGCGCCACTTCGGTATAGGCGTCTGTCAGGCTGCCCAGATCGCGGCGGAACACGTCCTTGTCCAGCTTCTGGCCGGTTTCGATGTCCCACAGGCGGCAGCTGTCCGGGCTGATCTCATCAGCGACAACCAGACGCTGGAAATCACCGTCGTAGACGCGGCCGATCTCGATCTTGAAGTCGACGAGGCGAATACCCACAGCCAGCATCACGCCGGACAGGAAATCGTTGACCCGCAACGCCAGGCTCAGGATATCGTCCATATCCTGCTGGCTGGCCCAGCCGAAGGCGGCGATATGTTCCTCTGTAACCAGCGGGTCACCCAGCGCGTCGTCCTTGTAGCAATACTCGACGATGGGGCGCGGCAATTGCGTGCCCTCGTCGATACCCAGACGTTTGGACATGCTGCCGGCCGCGTAGTTGCGTACGATCACCTCAAGCGGGATAATCTCGCAGCTGCGCACCAGCTGTTCGCGCATGTTGAGCCGCTTCAGAAAATGCGTCGGTACGCCGATCTGGCCTAGCCCCTGCATGAAGAATTCGCTCAAGAGGTTGTTCAGAACCCCCTTGCCCTCGATCACGTCCCGCTTTTCGGCGTTGAACGCGGTGGCGTCGTCCTTGAAATACTGCACGATGGTTCCGGGCTCGGGACCTTCATACAATGTCTTGGCTTTGCCTTCGTAGATCTTCTTGCGACGTGCCATGAGGAACCTTTCGGGGGTCAGGGGCGGGAATCCGTCCCGGTTTCTTGCCGCTCTCTTAGTGCAAGCGACATTGCGCCGCAAGCGCGGCGCGCGGTCACAGGCTTGCT
Source organism: Pseudophaeobacter sp. 1A16562 (assembly GCF_041008785.1). Lineage (NCBI taxonomy): Bacteria > Pseudomonadati > Pseudomonadota > Alphaproteobacteria > Rhodobacterales > Roseobacteraceae > Pseudophaeobacter > Pseudophaeobacter sp. 1A16562. The sequence continues at coordinate 140,279 of NZ_JAXGFT010000012.1, forward strand.
GTGAAGGGATATTTGGTTCCGCAGGCCGCTCTTGGCGCTATTGCAGTGCGCCCGGGGCAGGCGCATAGTCATTTCATGCCATAGTGCGGAACAGGAGGAAATGATGAGTACTTTTGACAGTCGCGAGCAGGCTTTCGAGGCCAAATTTGCCCATGATGAGGAAATGCAGTTCAAAGCGCAGGCCCGCTGCAACAAGCTGCTCGGTCTCTGGGCGGCCGAAATGCTGGGAAAGTCCGGCGATGCAGCAGAGGCCTATGCCAAAACGGTGGTTACCGCCGATTTTCAGGAACCGGGGCACGAGGACGTTATCCGCAAGCTGGCGGAGGATCTGACTGGCCGGGTGAGCGCCGATGACATCCGCGAGAAGATGACCGACACGCTGGCCCTTGCCAAGGAACAGATTCTGTCCGAAATCAGCTGAGGCATGCATCTCCCGCCCAACTTGGTCGGGAGGGGCATTAACTGAAATCATCGATATTAACTGAAGAAGAACGCCTTCTTTGGTATTCTCCTGCGCGAACCGCTGGTGCGGCGATTACGCAGGGATGCTGATGACAATCCACACTCTCCCTCTTTCCGGTGCAGGCCGCGGCCGCCTCTGGACTAGCCTGAAGGACGGTTTTAGCGCCGGTTTCCGGTGGGCCGCGCCTGTGGCCATGACGGTCCTGTGTCTCTGGGCCTTCGAGGCAAAACTTGGCCTTCCCTCCCTTGCCGAACTTGGTCACACACTAGCCGCCTTGCCCGCATGGGGCTGGCTGGGGGCCTCTATCGCCACTGCAATCAGTTTCTGGGCTTTGGGACGCTACGACTCCGTGGCACACCGCCATCTGCAAACCGGCCTTGATGGCGCCGCGGCCCGCCGCGCCGGAATGGCCGCCATCGCGTTCTCACAGACAGCTGGCTTTGGGCTCATCACCGGCACCTATGCCCGCTGGCGCCTGCTGCCGGGTCTTACCGCGCTGCAGGCCGCCAAGATCACTGCCCTTGTCGGGTTCACCTTCATAGCCACGCTGGCCGCTATCGCCGGGGTTGCCCTCGTGCTCTTCCCGCCAATACAGGGGTTTGGCTGGATTGGCGGGCTGTTGCTGGCCGGTTTCATCTGTGCGGTTGCGGCCAGCTTCTGGTTTCCGTCCCTCAGGATCGGCAAGCTCAGACTGCGCTGGCCTTCACTGATTGCCCTGACGGCGCTGATGGGCTGGACCCTGATCGATGTGGTGGCGGCGGGAACTGCTCTTTGGATGCTGCTGCCGGATACAGTCCAGATTACCTGGTCAACGCTGGTGCCTGTCTATCTGATCGCCCTTGGCGCTGCGATCCTGTCTTCGGCCCCCGGTGGCGCCGGTCCGCTGGAGCTGACGGTCTGCGCCCTGCTGCCAGGCGCGGATACCGGCGCCCTCCTCGGCGCCCTCGTCGCCTTTCGCCTTGTATACTATGTGCTGCCTGCCGCGCTGGCTTGCGGCATGCTGTTCCTGCCGGGTATGGGCCGCGCGAAATCCAGCGCCCCGACCGATGCTGACCTGTTGGGCGCCCGTCGCACCCCTGCCGCAGATCTGCCCGCAAGCCGCGCCTGCGCCGAAACGGCAATCATCCGGCAGAACGGAGGCCACGTGCAGGCCCTGGGTTTCAACCAGCTTGCGGTGCTTGACAGCCCGCAATGCACGGTAGCCTTCTTTGATCCCCTGTCGGGCCACACGCCCGAGGTCTTTGCCCCGCTTGCCGCTTATGCCCGGCAGCGGAATGGCTCTGCCTGTTTCTACAAATGCGGCGCCCGCACCGGGACGCTGGCCCGCAATGCCGGATGGAAGATCCTACGCATCGCGCAAGAGGCCGTGGTCCGGCCCACCACCTTCAGCGACAGCGGCTCCTCCCACCGGCAGCTACGCCGCAAGCTCCGCCATGCGGAAAAGGCGGGCCTCAAGGTCATGCAGGCCCCCGCCACGCTGCCGATCGACCAGATGGACGCCATCGACGCCGCCTGGCAGTCCACGCATGGACACGCCCACGGCACCACCATGGGCCGGTTCGAACCGGGATATCTGGCCGAGCAGCGCGTGTTCCTTGCCTGGAAGGACGGACGGCTTGAGGGATTTGTCAGCCTGCACGCCACGCCCGGAGAGTGGTGCCTGGACCTGATCCGCATCGTGCCTGACGCGCCGGATGGCACAGGCCACGCGCTGGTGCGCACCGCGATTGCTGCCGCCGCGCTGGAAAACGTGCCGCGCCTGTCGCTGGCGGCAGTGCCCGACCACCGCTGGGCCAAGCATACCGATCCGGGACTGCGCCGGTTCAAATCCTGTTTCGCGCCGCGCTGGGAAGCACGCTATCTGGCGTCGCCCAGCTGGCCGCAGATGGCTGTCTCCCTGATTGAGCTTCTGCGTCTTGTGCACCGCCCGGGTCCCGTGCAGCCAGTCCTGCAGACCAGTAGCGATGACGCAGGCCAGACTTCGGACACAGAGAATGATCTCCTCGACCGCCATCCGGCTCATAATGAACTTGAGCAAAATGAAATTGCCCTGCGCGCCGCGCCGTGACAGGAGGGGCCACTCCGCACTGGCCCGCCAGTGCGCCCCAGTGCCAACCCTTTGACGGGACCGATCAGCGATGACCAACACCTTTATTCAGCTCCTGCAAGACAAAGACGTGCTGCTGGCCGACGGCGCCACGGGCACCAACCTGTTCAACATGGGCCTGCAATCGGGCGATGCGCCCGAGCTGTGGAACACTGACGAGCCGAAAAAGATCATGGCGCTTTATCAGGGTTCGGTCGATGCGGGCAGTGATCTGTTCCTGACCAACAGCTTTGGCGGCACGGCTGCCCGCCTGAAACTGCACGACGCCCAGGGCCGCGTGCGCGAGCTGAACCGCGCCGCTGCGGAACTGGGTCGCGAGGTCGCCGACAAGGCCGGGCGCAAGATCGCCGTCGCGGGCTCGGTCGGCCCCACCGGTGAAATCATGCAGCCGGTCGGGGAACTGTCGCACGCGCTGGCGGTGGAAATGTTCCACGAACAGGCCGAAGCCCTGAAAGAAGGCGGCGTCGACGTGCTCTGGCTGGAAACCATTTCGGCCCCTGAAGAATTCCGCGCCGCGGCCGAGGCGTTCAAACTCGCGGATATGCCCTGGTGCGGCACCATGAGCTTTGACACCGCCGGGCGCACCATGATGGGCGTCACCTCCGAAGCGCTGGCGCAGCTGGTCGAGGAATTCGACAATCCGCCGCTCGCCTTTGGCGCCAATTGCGGCACCGGCGCCTCAGACATCCTGCGCACCGTGCTCGGCTTTTCGGCGCAGGGCACCGAGCGGCCGATCATCTCCAAGGGCAACGCCGGCATTCCGAAATATGTCGATGGCCACATCCATTATGACGGCACGCCCGAGCTGATGGGCGAATACGCGGTGATGGCGCGCGATTGCGGCGCCAAGATCATCGGCGGCTGCTGTGGTACCATGCCCGAGCATCTGCGCCACATGCGCGCCGCGCTGGACAGCCGCCCGCGCGGTGACCGCCCCACACTGGAGCAGATCGTCGAAGTGCTTGGCCCCTTCTCCTCGGCCAGCGATGGCACCGGTGAAGATGCCGCTGCTGCCGGTGAGCGCCGCACCCGCCGGGGTCGCCGCCGCGGCTAAGCTTCCCCCTCCTTATTCTATGAAACGGCAGTCCAATCCCGGGCTGCCGTTTTTCGTTTCGCCGATTGCCCCCCTGTTCAGCGGGTTCCGTGCCCCGCAGGCGCCTAAAGCCCATCCGCCACCATGGCTCGAACCTTCACTGCCTTTTCGAAATGATCCAGCTGATGCGTCTCGATCCACCAGGTAGCCGCCTCCATCAACAGAGCGGGATCATCATTGCGATTGGCGAAAAAGGCATAAAAGGACAGGCCGACACCGGCCCCCTTCTGAGCAATTTTACGGTCGCAGACCGTAAGGATCTTCTGACGCAGCTCGGCGCGCATAGCTCACTCCCATTCCCACATTCCAGTGCCCAAACCGGCCCGGTCAAAACAGCGCCAGCTGATCCCCGGCCTGCGCCGGGCGCGCAAAGAGATCGCAGCGCTGCGGTTCAGACCTCTCGGTCAGGCCCAGACGCTTGCAGGCGGCGCGAAACCGGCGCCCGATCATTCCAGCATATTCACCAGTGCCCCGCATCCGCTCACCCCAGCGCGGATCATATTCCCGCCCGCCATGCATCTCCCGCAGGCGGGCCATAACCTTGGCCGCCCGGCCCGGCGCGTGCAAGGACAGCCACTCCTGCCAGAGTTCGGACACTTCGCGCGGCAGGCGCAGCATGATCCAGCTGGCAGCATCGGCGCCCGCCTCGGCCCCGGCAGCAAGCAGCGCCTCAATCTCGTGATCGGTCAATCCCGGCACGATGGGCGACGTCATGACCCGCACCGGGATCCCCGCCTCCGACAGGCGGCGGATCGTGGCCAGCCGCCGGGCGGGTGATGGCGCCCGTGGCTCCATCCGGCGGGATAGGTCCGGATCCAGCGTCGTGACCGAAATGCCAACCCGTACCAGCCCAAGCGCGGCCATCTCTGACAGAATGTCGATATCCCGCTCGACCAGCGCTCCCTTGGTGACGATGGCCACGGGGTGCCGGAAATCCCGCAGCACCTTCAGGCAGCTGCGGGTGATCTCCAGATCCCGCTCACAGGGTTGGTAGGGATCGGTGTTGGTGCCGATGGCGATCGGCGCCACCTTGTATCGCTTCGCGCAGAGCTCTTTGCGCAGCAGCTCGGCGGCATTGGGCCGCGCGATCAGCTGGGTTTCAAAATCCAGCCCCGGTGACAGGCCCAGATAGGCATGCGTGGGCCGCGCAAAACAATAGATACAGCCATGTTCGCAGCCCCGATACGGATTGATAGAGCGATCGAAGGGAAGATCCGGCGAGCGGTTGTAGCTGATGATGGATTTGGCCGTTTCCTGCCGGATTTCGGTGGGAATCACCTCCGGCGGTGCCTCTTGCTCCCAGCCGTCATCGACCGCGATTCTCGGCAGATCGAACCGGCCTGTCGCATTGCTGACACTGGCGCGCCCTTTGCGGCGCATGTGGGGGTGGTCGCTTTCGATACTCATGCACCAAGGATGACAGAGCGGTAAGAACAAATAAAGAACAAACAAGCAAACGCGAAGATTTCCTTGCGAAATCTTCATTATCATTCGGCATCTTTTCCGCCTATAGGTCGGTTCGGATAAAGGCAGTGTCGCAAATAATGCAGTTTCGCTGCGTCATTCTGGCCCATTAGTCGGTGAATAAGGCCAAGCCGGGGATACCCCGCCAGTCAAGGAACAAGCCCATGTCGGAAGAAGAAGACGAAATCATCCTGGCGGAACTGGATGACGAGGAACTCGTTCAGCAGATGTTCGACGACCTCTACGATGGAATGAAAGAAGAGATCGAAGAAGGTGTGAATATCCTTCTGGAACGCGGCTGGGCGCCCTACAAGATCCTGACCGAAGCGCTGGTCGGCGGCATGACCATCGTCGGCGCCGACTTCCGCGATGGCATCCTGTTCGTGCCCGAAGTGCTGCTGGCCGCAAACGCGATGAAGGGCGGCATGTCCATCCTGAAGCCGCTGCTGGCAGAAACCGGCGCGCCGCGCATGGGGTCGATGGTGATCGGAACGGTCAAGGGCGACATCCACGACATCGGCAAGAACCTTGTGTCGATGATGATGGAAGGCGCAGGTTTCGAAGTGGTGGATCTGGGCATCAACAACCCGGTCGAAAACTACCTGGAAGCTCTGGAAGAGCACCAGCCCGACATCCTCGGCATGTCGGCTCTGCTGACCACCACCATGCCCTATATGAAAGTGGTCATCGACACGATGGTCGAACAGGGCAAGCGGGACGATTACATCGTTCTGGTTGGCGGCGCCCCGCTGAACGAAGAGTTCGGCAAGGCCATCGGCGCAGACGCCTATTGCCGCGATGCGGCTGTTGCGGTGGAAACCGCCAAGGACTTCGTCGCGCGCAAGCACAACCAGATGAGCGCCTGATTTGGCACGCAAAGGACGCGCAGCCCGCCTGAATGAGCGGGCTGCCTTCCGCCCCCCAACCGGGCGCAGTTTCGATACCGCCTCCCTTGCGGAACAGGGGCTGGCTGCACCAGAGAAAAAGACCGGGCGCATCCTGCTGATCGGATGTGGCGCCCTGGCCCGGGAAATCCTTGATATCAAGGAAAAGAACGGTCTGGATCACATGGATCTGACCTGCCTGCCCGCGAAACTGCATATCTATCCCGACAAGATCACCGAAGCCGTCGAAGAGGCCGTGCTGAAACACCAGCAGGTCTACGACCAGATCTATGTGGTCTATGCCGATTGCGGCACTGGCGGTACGCTCGAAAAGCGCTGCGCGGAACTGGGCGTGGAACTGGTGCCCGGCCCGCATTGCTATGCCTTTTTCGAGGGAAACGAAGCCTTTTCTCAAAAGGCTGACGAGGGCGAAATCACCGCCTTTTACCTCACCGATTTTCTGGTCAAACAGTTCGACGCCTTTGTCTGGCGTCCCATGGGGCTGGATAAGCACCCCGAGCTGCGCGACATGGTGTTCGGCAATTATACCAAGCTGGTCTATCAGTCCCAGGTGAATGACCCCGCGCTGGTGGAAAAGGCCCGCGCCTGCGCCGTCCGCATGGGGCTGGAATTCGAACACCGCCACACGGGCTATGGCGATCTGGAAACCGCGATCCGAGGCTGGGGCGCTAGGGACACGCAGGACTGACCTACGCGCTCCCAATTTGGTCCCTCTCGCTCAGGCGCTTTGCAACGCACCGAGCTCCGCCACCGCGTTAGCCTCGTAGGCTGCCAGCGCCGAACCATCCAAGGCATCGCCAACCCGTTTTACCCAGGCCTTGATCGCAGGACTGTCCGGCATCAGATGGGGCGCCCATTGAAAGGGTGAAGCCAGAAGGATGTCTGCAATACTAATGTCCTCTCCCAAAAGGAACGGCCGATCCTTCAAGCCCGCCTCCAGTGCGGAGCAAACCTCTGCCATCCCGCGAAAATTCCCGGTGATCGCCGGATGGTCAATGCCGGAGAAGGCGGACACGATGACGGGTTCCATGACGCCGCCATAATAGCTCATCCAGCTTAGGAAGCTCCCACGCATAGGCGTGCCGATCTTCGGGCTTAGCGGCTGACCGAAGAGTTCATCCAGGTACATCATGATCGCGGCGCTTTCGCGGACCTCTTGCCCGTCATCGGTGATCAGATAGGGCACCTTGCCTTCGGGATGGACATTGCGCGGGTCGTGACGCCCAGTGCCATCACCGCGTGCGACATCTACGATGACGACATCGACCGCGTCCAGCTTGCCGATCAGCATGAGCTGGGCAATCACGCGAGAGGAGCGGCTGTGGGGGGAATGATAGAGAGTGGGCATATCCATGACCTTCGTGTTGATGGGTTGCTGATGACGCAGCTATGCCGTTACCCTCTTGCCAATTTCTGTCAGGATGTTTCCGGGTATATCTCCCCCATGGCCAAAAGCGACCGACTGTTCCGACTGCTCCACCTGATCCGGGGTCTGCGCCCGCCGGTAACGGCTGCGCGGCTTGCTGCTGCAATGGAGGTATCCGAGCGCACGATCTATCGCGACATCGACAGCCTGCGCGCAGCTGGCGCCCGGATCGAAGGCGAGGCAGGTCTCGGCTACACCATGACCGAGGACCCTTCCCTGCCACCGCAGACCTTTAGCCAGATCGAACTGGAGGCACTGATGCTGGGGCTGGCCGATGTGAACCAGCGAGGCGATGCGGATCTGGCGCAAGCGGCAAATGATGCATTGGTCAAGATTCTGGCCACCCTGCCAGAACGCCAGCAGCGCCAAGCGATGCATGCGGTCAATCTGGTACACCGGTTCAATGCGCCGCCGCAGGCGACGATCGACATGACCCTTCTACGCGAAGCGATGTGGGCGGAGGAGGCGCTGGATATTGGCTATCGCGATCTGCAGGACGTGCGCACGCAGCGGCGGATCTATCCGCTGGCCCTGTCGTACAATGATCGCACTGTGATGCTGCTCGCCTGGTGTTGCATACGGCGGGATTTCCGTTTCTTTCACGTCACCCGCATCGAAGGCTACGAGCAAACCGGCGAAAGCTTTCGCCCGCGCAGGGTTGCCCTGCTCAGGGAGTTTATCGAACAGTTAAAGGCGCACTGTGAACCACCCCAGACAGGGTCCCCTTCATAGGCGCAGATCAGGGGCGGATCAGGACGCGGCGGCGGCGGTCTCGCGGATCCGCTCGATCATGGCGCGCAGACCGTTGGAGCGCTGCGCCGAAAGGTGATCGTTCAGCCCCAAGCGGCCCAGTTCAGCCCTGGCATCCACGGCCAGAACCTCGGCCAGCGTCAACCCGTTATAAAGCGACCGCAGAACCGAAATCAGACCACGCACGATCATCGCGTCGCTGTCGCCGTCAAAATGGAACCGGCCGCCTTCGATCACCGGATGCAACCAGACCTGACTGGCGCAGCCTTCAACCTTGGTCGCGGGAACCTTCAGCGCCTCATCCAGCGGTGTCATTTCTTTGCCCTGATCGATGACATGGCGATAGCGGTCTTCCCAGTCTTCCAGGAATTCGAAGTCCTCGACGATCTCTTCAAATGCGGCGCTGGCCATGAAAGGACAATCCCCTGTTGGTTACGGTACGGGCAGATCAGCAGTTATGCGGCTGGCCCGGTCTTTTCAACCGCTTTTCAACGCAGCAGCAATCGGGTAACCACAATCAGGGAGAACTCAAACGGGCAGGACATCATGCGCAAACCCCTTTCACTACTCTTGGCCAGTGCAATTGTTCTGGCGGGCTGCGGCGGCTGGCGTGACTCCCGCATCAACCCGAGCAACTGGTTCGGCAGCTCCCGTGTGGCTGAGGCCCCGGTAGACGGCGATGTGAACCCGCTGATCCCCGAAAAGGTCGGCAATGGCCTGCTCGACAAACCCGAGGCCGAGGACCGCAGCGTTCTGATCGCTGAGGTCAGTGAATTGCGCATTGAAAAGACCCCCACCGGCGCCATCGTCTATGCCACTGGTGTTGCCTCGCGGCTGGGCGCCTTTGATGTCGAGATGCGCCCGGTGCCGAATGACGATCCTGCCGTTCTCGAATATGATTTCCGGGTGGTCTATCCCGAAGACGCCACCGCCGTGGGCAGTGCCTTCAGCCGCACCCTGCGCGCTGCGGTCAGCCTCGGAAGGCAGGATCTGGCGGGTATTCGCACGATCCGCGTCAACGGATCCGGCAACGCCCGCGAAAGCCGCCGTCGCTGATCAGGCGCCGTACGCGAACAGGCTGCTGCCCTTTGTACCCGCGCTTAGACCCAGACGACCACCAAAGGTTCGTCAGGGCAATGTGAGAGATTTTTCGCAGGAACGGGTGCCGCTTAGAGGGAAACAACCTTCACGGATTGCCCCTGCGCCGCCAGCGCGATTTCCCCGTCACACAGACGTAGCGCATCGGCACCAAAGACTTCGCGGCGCCAGCCCGTCAGGGCCGCCACATCGCGCTGCCCGGCGGCGATAGCATCCAGATCAGCGCTAGGCGCGATCAGCTTGGCCGCGACGCCTGAACTTTCGGTCTTTGCCTTCAGCAGTACCCGCAACAGGTCCGCAAGCGCCGGATTGACCTGTAGTTTTTCACGGCTGCGGTCGGGTTTGGGTTGCTTCTCCGGCGGGCAGTTCACGCCGCGCGCAACCGCCTCCAGAATACCTTCGGCAATGGCGCCCTTGCGGGCCTCACGCAGCAAGAGGCGCGAGCCGCCCAGATCCGAACCGGTGCGCGGTTTGGTCGAGGCCAGTTCGACCAGCGCGTCATCTTTGAACACCCGGTTGCGTGGCACGTTGTTGCGCTGTGCGTAATCTTCGCGGAAGGCCGCCAGTTCGCGCACCACGGCCAGGAATTTACCCGAGGTGGTGCGGGTTTTGATCCGGCGCCAGGCCTCTTGCGGGCGAATGTCATAAGTAGCTGGGTCGGTCAGAACCTGCAGTTCCTCGGCCACCCAATGGCTGCGACCGCTGCGGTCCAGCTCAGCGGCGAGGTATTCATAGATCCGGCGCAGGTGGGTCACATCCGCCAACGCATAGGTTTTCTGCGCATCACTTAAGGGGCGGCGCGACCAGTCGGTAAACCGCGAGGTCTTGTCGAGCCCCTGTTTCACGATCTTGCGCACCAGAGTTTCATAGCCCACCTGTTCGCCAAATCCGCAGACCATGGCGGCCACCTGCGTGTCGAACAGCGGTTTCGGGAAAACGCCCGCATCGACCCAGAAAATCTCCAGATCCTGCCGCGCGGCATGGAACACCTTCACCACGCTTTCATCGCGGAACAGCGTGTAAAGCGGCTCCAGAGACAGACCGTCGGCCAGCGGATCGACCAGCACCGCGTCCGTTTCACCATCGCCGGAAAATGCCAGCTGGATCAGGCACAGCTTGGAATAATAGGTGCGCTCGCGCAGAAACTCGGTATCCACCGTCACATAATCATGCTTGGCAGCCTCCTGACAGAAGGCAGTCAACTCTTCGGTGGTGGTGAGTGTTTTCATCGGTCGCGGCTTTTCTTTATATTTCATGCGTATCACCCGGTGATACGCCCTTGGTTCCTGCAATGCAAACGGCGCGGGAAAGATCAGTCGATCAGAACCGGTGTCCGGTCCCCGGCTGCGTAACGACGCAGCACTGCCGGATAGAGCAGGTGTTCCTTCACCAGAACCCGCTGGGCCAGATCCTCGGGCGTGTCCCCCGGTAGGATCGGAACCCGCGCCTGCCCCAGAACCGGACCATCATCCAACGCGGGCGTGACCTCGTGCACGGTGCAGCCGTGTTCCTTGTCGCCCGCCTCAAGCGCGCGTGCGTGGGTGTGCAGCCCCTTGTATTTGGGCAGCAGCGACGGGTGAATATTCAGCATCCGGCCCTGAAACTGCGACACGAAACCAGCGGTCAGAACCCGCATGAACCCGGCAAGGCAGACGATATCGGCGCCGGCCTCCAGAATGGGTTTGACCAGTTCCGCCTCAAACGCCTCGCGGTCGCCCTTGAACGGGCGGTGATCCACCACTGCGGTGGCGACACCGGCAGCGGCAGCCTTCTTCAGCCCGCCCGCATCGGCATTGTTGGACAGGACCAGACAGGGGCGCGCCGGATGGTCTCCGGTCATGCTTTCCAGCAGCGACACCATATTGGAGCCGCCGCCCGAAATCAGAATGGCAACCTTCTTGTGGCTCACAGCAGCTTGCCCGAGTAACGCATACCCTCGCCCGGGGTCACGGAGCCAAGGCGGCTGACGGTCTCGCCTTCGCCTTCCAGAACCTCGGTCAGCGCATCTGCGCGATCGGCAGAGACCGACAGGATCATGCCAATGCCGCAGTTGAAGGTCTTCAGCATCTCAGCCTCGGCGATGCCGCCGGTTTCCTCCATCCATTTGAACACCGGCGGCAGCTGCCAGGCGTTCAGATCGATATCAGCGCCCAACCCTTCGGGCAGCACGCGCGGCAGGTTCTCGGTCAGGCCGCCGCCGGTGATATGGGCCAGCGCATGCACGCCCCCTGCCCGTACCGCCGCCAGCGATTGTTTCACATAAAGCCGGGTCGGAGTCAGCAGCGCCTCACCAAGTGTGCCCTCGGCAAAGGGACAATCGGCATCCCAGCCGAGTCCCGACACTTCAACCAGCTTGCGCACCAGCGAATAGCCATTGGAATGCACCCCATCCGAGGCTAGCCCCAACAGGACATCCCCCTCTTCCACGCCTTCGGGCAGCGCGGTGCCGCGCTCCATCGCGCCGACGGCAAAGCCCGCAAGGTCGAAATCACCCTCGGGATACATGCCCGGCATTTCTGCCGTCTCACCACCGATCAGCGCACAGCCAGAGCGCACACAGCCCTCGGCGATGCCTTCGATGATGCGTGCTGCGGTTTCTGTTTCCAGCTTGCCGGTGGCGAAATAGTCAAGGAAGAACAACGGCTCGGCGCCTTGACAGACCAGATCGTTGACGCACATGGCAACCAGATCGATGCCGACGCCATCCACAACACCGGTATCAATGGCAATGCGCAGCTTGGTGCCCACGCCATCGGTGGCACCCACCAGGATCGGATCATTGTACCCGGCGGCTTTCAGATCAAACAGCGCTCCAAAACCGCCCAGACCGCTCATCACGCCAGAGCGATTGGTGCGTTTCGCGGCCGGCTTGATCCGGTCCACCAATGCATTTCCTGCATCAATGTCCACACCTGCATCCGCATAGGTCAAACCGTTCTTGCCGCTGGTCATCGCTTGGCTCCTTTAGAAACGTTGCGCAGCCTTTAACGCAAGGCGCTTCGGAAGGGAACAAGGGAATCTGCCGCGCCGCAAGAGGCAGCGCGGCAAACCTGTCAAACTGCGTCTCTCACGCTCGGATTACAGGCCGAATTGCCAAGGCGCCTGATGAAACCGGAAGCCTTTCCCTGCGCGCAGCACCTTGCCGAGCCCCGGGAAGTCCAGATGCATCCCGACAACCAGCAGATCATCCGCCGCAGCCCGGTCGAACATCTGCCGCCGTGTCTGCGCGGCCAGCGCCTGATCGACGTCAAAGGGAATGGTCCAGTCCGGCTCGGCGAATTGCAGGGCGGCGCTGTGAACAACATCGCCCCAGAACAACAGCGCCTCGCTGCCCGCATCAAGCATGAACCCGGTATGTCCCGGTGTGTGGCCGGGCAGCGGCACCGCGCTGAGCCCACTTGCGGCCTCGGCCTCCCCCCTCAACAGTTTCAGGCGGTCCACATAGGGCGCGACGCTGTTGCGCGCCGTCTGGAAGAAGCTGCGGCTTTCCTCAGGCACCGCAGCCAGAACCGCCTCATCGTGCCAGTAATCCCACTCCGCCGCAGCCACCGCCAGTTCCGCATTGGCAAAGGCGGCACGGCCATCCGGCGTCAGCAATCCACCGCTATGGTCAGGGTGGATATGGGTCAGCAGCACGGTCGTAATCTGCTCAGGCGTCACACCCGCCGCTGCCAGGGCCGCAGGCAGCGCGCCCAGATCCGGCCCCATCAATTGCGCCGTCCCGGTATCGATCAGGGTATATTCACCGCCCTGCTCCACCAGATAGCCATTGACCGGGATTTCCAGACCTTTCGCATTTTCGCGATAAAGCGAGCCTGCCAGCGCCGCCTCTGCCTTGGCGGCGTCATAGCCAGTGAAAAACTCCGGCTTGATCGCCAGATGCCCATCCAGCAGCGCGGTAATCCGCGCATCGCCCAGTGTGAACTGATGTAGCACTGGCACCGGCCCCCGCGGCGCCGCAGCAGCAGGAGTGATCAATGCAGGTGCTGCAGCCGCCGCTGGGGCGACCGCAGCGGCTTTCAAAAGGGTTCTTCGGGTGATAGTCATAAGACACTCCAATATCTGATCAGCGGAATTTCCCCGCACCCTGCAGATAAGGTGCATATATCTTAGGTATCAGTCACAAAAGTCAGATACCGATTATAAGCATTGCTAATAGGTATATCATGGACAGGCTTTCACTTCTGGAAACATTTGTCGTGGCGCTGGATGAAGGCAGCCTGAACCGCGCGGCGCAGCGCCGGGGCATGACCCAATCCGCAGTCAGCCAGCAGATCAAGCAGCTGGAGAGCTTGCTGGGCCAGCAACTGCTGCACCGCAGCGCCCGCGGCGTGCAGGCCACCCGGGCCGGGGATCTGGTCTTTACCCACGCGCAAGGGCTGCTGGGTGGCTATGACCGACTAACGGCAGAGCTGGATAGCCTGAACGCCAGCGTCTCCGGTACCTTTCGCATCAGCACCAGCACCTTCCTTGGCCGCAGCGTGGTCGGACCGCTTCTGCTGGAGCTGGACCAGCAATACCCCGATCTAGACATCGTCATGCGGCTGGAGGACCGGCTGGTCGATGTGGTGCGCGAGAATTACGATCTTGCCATCCGCAGCGGCAAGCTGGGCAGCACTGATGGCGTGGGCCGCAAGATCGCGGAGTTGGAAACCGTGCTCTTTGCTTCACCAGCCTATCTTGATGCCGTGGGGCGACCGCAGCAGCCCGAAGACTTGATAAGGCTTAAGTTCATCCAGCTGCACGAGGACCAGACCGAAGGTTTCTTTCCGCTGCACCGTGATGGCGAGGAAGTCCTGGCGCCGATCCGAGTTGGTTTCACGGCAGACGATCCCGAACTCATCATTCAGGCGGTGACCAACGGCTCTGGTTACACCCGCGCCCCGCGTCCTTTTGTCGAGGACCAGCTGCGCGATGGCACCTTCGAACAGGTGCTGCCGGAGTACAACGCCCCGGACAAGGACGTCTTTGCGGTCTTCCCCTCGCGCCACAGTATCGACCGACGGCGAGAACTGGTGATCGATGGAGTGACAGAGCGCCTGACCCAGATACACCGCCGAGCGGCGCAGCCGAGACCCGCGACAATCACCGCTTGACCTTACCCGCGCCATTTCCTAACCACTTGCTTACGGCGGGCCTGTAGCTCAACGGTTAGAGCAGAGCGCTCATAACGCTTTGGTTGCAGGTTCGAATCCTGCCGGGCCTACCACCAGACAGAAAAAATGCAATGTTTTCAATGCTCATGGTGTACCGCAAGGCCAAAATACCGCCTCATAAGTTTCAATGGGTTATAGGTAAGGTGTACCGCAGTTTTCAGCGCGAAATGTGATCGAAGACGATGCTTTGCCTCCAAATTAAATGCCCATGTGGACACTTCGGCCGGGTCTTTGAGCAGCGGCTGGTAATGAAGTGGTGCGCAGGTGAGAATCCAGGCATCCGGTGCAGCATGTGCGGAGGAAGGGTGCAGCCGGAGATCACCATAAGCTTCTATGTCGAGGTGAACCAGATGGCGTCCGGGTATGATACTGTTTCACGGGGAGATGACGAATGAACGCAGAGCGATTGGATGACGGATCGGTGCGGATCTTCGGGCCTGTTTGGGAGGACGTGTTCCCTGAAGACAAACGCGAAGGCTGGATCAAGTTCTACGAACGCATGCACGCTGAATATAGGCATCCCACATACGAGCAGGCTGCCGATGCCCTAAGACGCCTCGGGTGACCCCAGCAAAAGCGCCTCGCATGATCCAAACACAAGCTGACGATCCGAAACTCCGCCATGAAACATCAGCCCGAAGCACCCCAATACCTGGTGACCATTTAGGCTGGCCTGCGCATACAGGCGGGCGGAAAGCAGACCTTCACCGCGTTTCAAATGAAAGTCTGCTGCGGTTCTCCGATTAACCAGACTGCTCTACCACGACTCTCCATCGTGCAACGCGTACACGCTAAGCGTTCAGCTGCCTGCCGGAACTAGATTATTTACCACTCCATCCTACTTGCAAGCCGCCGATAGTTTTCGCCTGCCTTCTGGAGGAACTCTTCATCGCCCTTCGCGAACCCAGCCTCCAAGATATCCCTCTTCGTCGCACCGTTTAGAAATTCCTCGAGGATTCTCCGGCGCATTCCGCTGTGCCAACCACTGCGGCCAACCGGACACCATATCCAGCCGTTGCGCGGCTCTTCAGCCAAGGCGGCAACCAGTTCGTTTTTCTCGGCACGCTCCAGATGCGTCAAGCTGCCGAGAATTTCCCAGCTTTCATAGAGCCGCTCAAAATCCGGCAGCACACCGACGAAAGACTTGCTCCACGCGGCAAACAGATCGCACAAATGGTCACTGAGAGCGGTCTTGCGTTTTTCGAGGCCTTCCAGATGTTTCCAATAGTCGTTGTTGCCGCCTTCCCAAGCCCATAGGAACAGGCGCTGCACGGCGCGATTGGTTTCAGGGTCATGGCGTTTGTTAACCGTAAGGCTGAACAGCCGGTGCAGCTCCCGCCACCGTCCTGCCCTGACAAGACCCAAGCCATAGCCGGTCATTACCAACACTGCCGGATAGGTTCTGATCTCAAGCCAGATATTGAGCCCCGCACCTTCACGATCGGCATGGGCGCATAGGCTTTTGACGACATCACCGACCAGTGAAAAATCGCTGCCCCCCCCCCAACGACCGAGAACGCCTGCCATGCGCGCAAGCGGCTCGGTGAACGACTCATACAATGCAATGCGCCGCTGGAGTTCATCCGCACTGAACTGGCTTTGCGTGGCGAGTCCCGCAGCCTCGATCTTGTTGATAAGGTTATGGGTCTCAGTCGTGAAGAGCTCATCGAGCTTAATGCGATGTTCCGGCTTGGCGAGATAGCGCTTGGCCGCACTCACCAAGAGATCAACGCTCATAGGATTCTGGCGGTGCGTGCGCGCCAGGGTCTCGACGCGCTGCTCCAGCCCTGTGAAAAAGCTGTCGGCATCATCGATAGGGATGGTGCGCGCATCACGGTGATCGGCAATCTCCTGCGCCCCATCGCCAAGCCTGCCGCCGCGTGCTGCCCAGAAGAGCGGATAGCGCCTTGCTGGTGCACGCAGGATGGCAGCGCGCAGCGCATGATCCCATTCTCCGGACCACCCGCAAACGATAAGACCGTGCTCATCAATGATCCTGTCCAGCAGCCGATCATATTCCGGCGGGTATGCCGTAAGCTCTTCGTCGGTATTCAGGATGCGGGCGTCTTTGTAGTCGCCGTTGAGCTTAAGCAAATAGCAGCTTGTGTGGGTTAGCGGCTCCGCCCCCTGCAGCGCGTCGACAGATGAGACGACCGTGGGCTCAATTCCCTGCTCCCGAAGCGCATTTTCCAGGAGGCGATCAAAGTTGGTAGTGACAATTACGCGGACATAACCTTCGCGCACAAGCCTGGCTATGGCGTGATGTGCACGGGTCGGAAGCTTACGACCTTCCTCACGGTCATCGTCGGTCGGCTCGATGTAACTGTGCAGGATGGCACGCCTCTCATCGCGGGAAAGGCCGAGCTCTCCAACAAGCTCGGAATAATTGGGGTCCTTTTCGGTGGTTTCCTGATACCAAGCCAGCCAGTCGTCCTGCCCTTCGACGCCTTGGGCTGCGGCAACGCGGCGAACAAGGTCAAGCGTGATCTCCCAGCCAGTCGGAATATCAGCAGCGCGAGAAAGCCCAGAGCCGATAAGCAAGGCATAGACTCCTCCATTCTCGTAGACCGAGAAAGCGAGCTGTGTCAGCGGATCGTCGGAGAGCAATGACATCGAAACCTCATGAATAATTTTTGGCAGGCATCTAATGATGCCACGGTATGATCAAAGAGCTTTAGCGTGCTCGGCGCACCTTTGGAGTCATTTTGATACAAGGAGTCCAAGCAGCCAGATTGTCTCGTGCCGAGCACCATAAACTCCTATGGGATCGGACTTTGGCAGCGTGGGGGCGAATGTCCAGTTAGAACCGCACCGGTCGCGGTTGAATCCTACACGGAACGGCGACTACGGGCCGGAAGCACCGGACTGGGCGGGCACCCAATAGTTCACACGCCGACACCAGCCCCTACGCCTAGCGGATACAGTCGCCAGGATCAGCCCCGCTTGAAACCTGTCGACCGCTCACAGCCCTTAGCAGTGACTCACGTCGGGCGCAGCGCGTGACCGCTCTCAGCCCAATCACGACAATCATGCAAGGCGCAGCGAAGGGACTGCTGCGTGCGCGAAAGGCTTCCTGAAAGCTGACCTTCAAGTCTGCCCAGTTGCCCCAGGGGATGCTGCGCCCGGCTTCAAGGTCAGCGAAGCGCAGGAAGCGAGCTTTGCAAAGTTTGGCGGCTGGCCCAATTCGGCGTCTAAGCATGAAACTTTGATGCTGCGACCGCAGTCCGCAAAGCTGTCGTTCGTGAACAGCGCAGTGTTCAAGTTCGAAACAAGAAACTCGCTGCGGACCTTACGGTCGTTTTGACGGTTTGCACCGCCTTCGCGTGCTTTGTCAGAACTCCTGAGCTCGAAATCCGTCACCTTTGATTGTCTTATCTGTGCGTGAAGGTTGAACGACATTGAACCACATAGCTCACTCTTCTTGTTCTTTCGTCGGAGCGCTCTCTCCGATGTCGGCAGGTTCTAGAAACTTCCAACAAAAGCTAAGTGTGAGTTGTAAATGCCCCTTGGCAATAGGACCGATCTCTTCTGCTATTCGGATCATTTCCTGGCGAACCTGCAACGCCCATTTCCGTTCATCGTCCCACTTGCTGTCGGAGCCATGTCGATCAGACAACTTGCGGAAAAACTGACAAAGCTCCTGCGCGTTGCCTGTCTTCAAATGGTTCATAGAAATTTCGGCAAAGCGTTTAACGTCAAGGAGATGAAGAATGGGAACGCCGTAGAACGTGTCTTCGTCATTGACATAACTGAAGCTGAGATAGACTTGCGAAATATTTTCTTCAAACGCCTGCAGCAGCCTTGAAGTAATCTCGGGCAGGCTAGCCTCATAGCCTTCGATTTGGGCTGTCTTCATCACGTCAATGATTTTATAAAACTCGTCATTAGCATCGCAGGCATATCCCCCGAAGGAAAAGTGTTTTCCGCGAAGCCCCCACCCAAGCTGAGTCCCAAATTTTGCAGGAGGAATGTGTCCTTGGGAGTGCAACTCTTCGATGCGTTGCAAAATGCGATTGGTCAAAGCAATCCGGTCTTCCGCCAAAGCTCCGTACTCTTGCAAGCGCAGTGCAGTATCAGCAAGGTGAAGATAAGGGCCGGGCTCTATAGACGTCATTTCAAAAACGTATTTGTTGATTTGCTCGATTAACGCGCCGATCTCATCCCAGCCCATATCTCCCCAATGGACCGCCACTTTCCAAAGTGGGTTTTCTTCTTGAGGATCAAACTGGCGAGTTGCTTGAAGGATCGCCTCCAATTGGCCTGGGTCGATGTAACCGTTTACAAACAGCGGTTCGTCAAGCGACATCGGAAAAGCCGAACCACTATGGGCAAATATGTCTGCGCCCTTGTGCCGTTCACACAGAAGTCTCAAATTCTGGAACTCTTCATTCCCCTCACCAGAGCCAACGACCACTCCGCTTCCCCTATGCGGTAGCTGATCAGAACTGATTTCACTCCTTGCCAGTGCCATCGAGATAGACAGGTATGTTCGCACGAAACGCGACATTGCTTCTTGCGCCGAAAACCTTTCGTTCTCAACAGCGTCGAGGAGATGCGCGCAGTCACGCACAGAGTTTCGCAACAAGCGAAGATTGCCATGGTCCGCTTGGTCAAAAACCTCCTTCACGATAGCTTGGTGATCAGTCAGATACGCTTTGCCGCGCCCTTCCGGGACATGTTCGAGGAACTTGGGAAACGCTGCGTCAAAGTCTGGCAAGACCCGGATCGTTCGCCCCACGAGCTTTTCCCGTCTTTGAAGAAATGGCTCTTGTTCTGGATGCTCTCCAGAATGAACAAGCAGAATGACGCGCTTTTGTTGATGCTCGACAAAGTCATTGATCAATCCCAAAACTTCTGCTGGCGGCAATGTTGCCCTTTCAAGATCGTCGAAAATGAGTGTTTCCGGCAGTTCACTGATCATACGCTCTTCCAGGTAGTCACGCGTTAAACTGCCGAGGTCGCCCATTTTGAAAACACGTGCAAAAGCGTTGGCCATCCCTGATAGCCTGTTCGCGGTTTCAACGTCCAAACTCTCCTTGAGGAGCGCGCGGCGAAAAGCAACCGCGTCAGATACCCCATTGAGCGATGCGTAGCGTACTTTCTGGTGGTTCGTGTCTACGTCACAAACTTCTCGTACAAAGTGCGTTTTCCCCGCGCCCCAGGGCGCATCAATGAGTAGGGCATAGCCGGGTTTCGACATGGCAAGATATGCACCAATCGCGCCTTTTGCAGCATCATTAATGCTCATGAGTCCACCCGTATCGATTGAATCTCACATAGCCTAGTTTACTCACTTCATGCCGTCCAGCAAGCTAGGAGAAACTGTCGCTGTATGAGCAGATCAGCTTTTGACTGTTTGTGAAGAGGCTTTTTCCGCAAAAACGTTGGAGTTTTAACTGGCGCGGTGTAGGAACCATTTCAACCCAAGCCTTGAATGGCTGCACTTCTGAAATCAGCTCGACACCCGAGCAGGTGCAGAAAGCTCCTATGCTTCCTCTCTAGTTGCCGGATGATCGTGTCCGCTTCGGGCTGTCTGGCGTCACCTGGGGACGGGAACGAGGCGCGCCTTCGCTGCGCCCCTGGTGCCGCAGCGCCGCAAGGCGGCTCTGAGCCCAACCGGTGAATTCGGTTTTCTCGCTGCGCGCGCTCGCAGCATGAAATAGTTCGCAGTTGCGTAAGTGTGCCCGCTGCAGCGCGGCACGGAAACCGGCCATTTGTACAGAACGCAGCGGGGTTGAAGAGGACCATTTACAGATCGCGGGACTTTGCCGCCTTTTACTTAAGCGACCAAAGCTATTGTAGGAACCCTTGACAATAGCTGCGGCAAGATCTCAGCACAACGGAAAATTCGCGTTTCCGATCGTTTAATAATCATCAGCAAACTCAGGGTCAGGAAATATCAGCTCAATTGGAAACACCAACAGCCTATCTATTTTGGGATAAATCCATCGAGTGGGTAGATCAGGCTTGGATCTCGCCCCAAACTTTTAATATAGCCCGTGAGTGCTTGCCTTTCTTCGTCTGAACCTGTCAGCGCCCAAACTGTATCCCCTGGGGCGATTTCATATTGGAAGCGGTTTGTCATGCGTCCAATCGTTGGTAGGCCGATCTCTTGCCCAACCGAAACTAGATCGGGATTGGTGGTATCATTATAGTTCTCGATGAACTTGAAATACCGCCCATCTCCATATTCTTGTTCGGCAATCGACCATAGCGTTTCACCTTCGGCAACGACATGTCGCCGTTCAGCATCGGACGTTTGATAGCGAATTTCATCCAAGGAAGCGAAATAGCGGCGAACTTGTCGCGCGACGGCACAGGCACGGACATCTTGGGCATCGACGCGCACGCTGAACCCATATTTTCCGTTGTCGAACGTTGCATTGGTTGGTTCAGGTTTAAAGTTATCCATGCCGATGAATTGCTCCCTAAAAATGTTCAACGTCGGCACGCTCGGCAATGAGATGTCAAAATAGTCTTTGGTGTTAATCAAGCCAATTGTCGAGATCTCTAACACGCCTGCGAGGTTCTTGAGGGTATTGAGAAGATCCTTTTCCCATTGCTCAAGTTCCTCCAACGTGCTCCTTGCATCAACCGATATCTGATGGCCCGTTGATGCTTCTACGATCCGAGGCGTGACCCATGTTTCTAGATCGAGGGTCTTTCTGAGGCCGATATTCTCATCGATCCACTTCCATTCGCAAGCACGGCATTTGAGCCACTTGCAACATGTACCTTTGGTCTTGAGGCACAGGTATTGCCGCGCGCGGACGCCGCTTCGCAGATGCCAATCTCGGCTTTGTATTCTATTGGATGTGCCAAGAAGCGTAACGTTTCTGCCACATTCGTTCGATGGCAGCTGCCCCGCGACCTCGCCTCGGTATCGTCGCAACATGGCTTGACGATCCAGAGTGGAATAGGTCGCGAGATTGATGAGAACTGTGCGATCACCTTGATCTTGGAACGTTACATCGGCTTTGACATCATCGCGCAGGTCGGCACCGAGAACGGGGTCGATGGCACATTCTTGAGCGTAGGCAAAACTTGACAAGAACGCGACGAGCAATGCGCTGAACAAAATTCGATTCATGATAGCACCTTCGAATAAGGCTAGATGTTTTCAATCGGGCAAGAGTTCTCACATCGTTTCAGCTCAAGGCCGCAAGCCGATTGTGTGTTTCCTGCATCAATACATTGATGGTAACTATCGAGACAACTATCGGTGCACTCGAAGTAATCTTCGTCCGAGTTATCAGAATCGGAGCCATCGCTTACGCCAAAATTTACTTTGCATGAAGAAAGCCCTGTGACGACTATGAGGCAAATTACAATGCGAGGCAAAGATTGAGCAATCATTGTTCTTCTCCAAAGAATAGAGCGATGCATGACTCGTCAGTATCAATGATCGTATACTCGGGAGAAAAATCGATTTGTCGAATTACACCGCCAAAGTCGATGTTGAAGTCTTCATCACTGAAATAGGCCGTGGATTTCCGCCCTTTAACGAAAGGCGTGATAACGATGGAGTCTTCATTCACTACATAATCAAGTTCAACAACATCGGGCACCAAAATACCTGCGGCGAGTTCAAAACCTGCAGGAAGATTTACCGATGCCGAGACGCGACATGTCCCTCCTGAATTAAAGATGTGGTGGACCTTTCCAACATCACCATCTTCGGGGGGCAATGTAGAAATCGAGGTATCAGAACGAAAGCAGGGATCATCGGTGACCCCGAACATTGCCATCAAATCTTGCGAGGGTATTGTCTCAATGTCGGGGTCTGCTAGCGCCTGGTAAAGCTCGGCAAAGGCACTGGCGATGTCGCCAGCGTCCGCGCTTTTCGGATTGAGAGCGGTCAGGCACTTTGGATCATCTGCTTCGCATAATGTTCTGCAATTCTGAGAAAAGGCGAGTGTCGGGCTGAAAAGGCAAATAACAAATGCAGCTTTTTTGAGCATAGGCGATCTCCACTAAAATGCTGCTCGCCTTTTTTTTAAGAGTATAACGCCAAGTACACGATTTGTAAACTTCCTCGAAGGGCGCACTCTTCGAATTGCTAAGCTTCGCAGCGGACAGACAGTTTTAGCCAGGCCGCTCATGAGGCATCCCATGACTGCCTCAACGACTTGGGCTGTACCGCAGCAACGGGCATGTCGCATGCGCGAGCACTTTCTGCGTCAGCATTAGCTGCGTCCGCAAAAGGCAACAGAGTCCCGCATCTGAGTTGTCCGATCACGCTGCGGCGAAAGTATAGTTTCGGTCGAGCCAAATCGACGCCCTGGAATGACTGCTTCGGTGGTTTTCGCTGCGCTGCAGCAGTAGACGTTCTGCACGGGCGATCAAATGCTGCGTTGGCAATAGCCGCGAGAGCAAAAGGCAGCTTCGTCCGCATTCCCGCCGTTCGAAGGTGCTAAGCGGCTGCACCTGCGGCGAAGGGCAGCTCTTCCTTGTGCGTCTGCGGCATGGATTGCTCGCCATGTCGCCAGATCCGCCGACTTTGCAAATGTCGCTTTCCTGCGCGCTGCCGACCTAGGCGCCTGCACACCCGCTGTTCGGTCCCCGTCGATCGCTGCCAGCCCAAAGCGAAAATGACCTGTGCTACTGGGGCATCAGGACCTCCAGACAGGCCGGGCGGCCTCCTGAAGTTCGCTGCTCTTGTCACAAAACGCTGCAGTGAGCAGGTTAAGGCGATCTCTTTAATGCTGCGCAACGGGAAAGCCTGCCACCTCCCAAGCTGTTAAGAAGGGCTTGAAACGGGTGTTCGCCGACTGTGGAGCAGTTGTGGCCAAGTTTATCCCCGAACGCGGAGAAAGCCTGGCTCCCCCACCTGCCCCCTACCGCGCCTTTTCTCTCCCGCCCCGCTCATTATTGTTGACATGTAGCTATTGCTGCCCGGACTATTGGACCCATGTCCGACTGGATCTTGGCAATCCTCCAGCTTCTTTTAGCGGTCGTCGTCGTCCTGGCGATGATGTGCGGTTTCTATCTGCTTATCTTCCGCAAGGACGATAAGCAGTTTGTAGAGGGGGAGGGAAAGTATCACGGCTTTTCCTTTGGGAAATACAAGGTTCCAATCGGTTTCGCTCTTGTCGTCTTAGCCGTGGCGGCAGCTGCATACTCAGTGACCGAAATCGAAAAAATACGGCAGACCCAGCGCATCGAAAACCTGGAAGGAACAATAACAACACGGAACAGCACAATTGATTCTCTGACTAAGAGCGTCGAAAAACGGGATGGCAAGATTGAAAGCTTGGAGACCGAGCAGAATGAACTTGCTGACGCGAACAAGGACCTCGAACGAGACCTTGACGCAGAACAGAGTCTTGTAGAGGCGAAGAACAATGAGATCGCCTCCCTCCAAAACAAGATCCGAGAGGCCGCATCGACGATTGCCAGAATGGACGAAAACATTCGGCATCTCGAAAGATCGGCAAAGCTGCAACAAGGGAAATTTGATGCGCAGACAGAAGCCCTAGAGGCAGCGCGGACGGCAATGCGCGACGCCGAACAAATCGCGCGCGACATTGCCTCTGCGGACAGTGAGCGCGGCCTGAGCCCACGGCAGCGAGAACATCTCGACAGGGTCCGGAGCGGCATCGACGCGATCAATGACGATCTGCAATATCTGCAACTGCGGGAAACTGCGTTGCTACGCGTTGGCGGCAAGGTACCCGGAACGACTTACGAGATATATGCACCGCATCTTCAAGGGGAAGAACCAGAGATCCGCGGAATCGGCCTTTTCCGGTTCTATTCAGAATCCTTCGAAATTGAGGGCATGCGCTCTCGCGACGAACTCGAGCTAATTTTCCAGGATCTAGGCGAGGCCCTCTGTGATGCGATCAGTGAATACGTGGTGAGCGGTGTGGGCCTGGACGACGCCCTCGCGCGCATCGACTCGCTGGAGAAATATGAAGGCTTAAGTGACCAGCTTACCGTTCTTGCGGAGTACGAGTACTTTCGCCAACAGCTTCAAGCGCTCGCTGTCGCCCCCCAGGTCTACGTCCGCGGCTATGCCGATGGCGAACGTGCCGAGTGGCAGAATGAACTTCATAACGATCTTCCCCCAACGATCTCTGTGCACCCGATGTCGCGAGAGACCGTGTCTCCGCTGCGTGACTGGCGGTTTGAAGAAATGACAGAGCCCCGTCAGCTGGCAGATCAATCCGGCCAATACAACAATACACATCTTCCCAATCTACGTGGAATGACAACGCGTGAAGTACTCGAGACCATCGGCACGACCTGCGGCCTACCCGGCCGGAGCCCAGACGTGATTGAGGCCGAAGTAGGAATTCTCGATGGCCGCCTCGATCCAGAGTTTGGGGGCGAAGATAGGAAATCACGAGTATTCGTTTCAATCGGTCTCCGCTGATCGAAACCTGCCGTTCGCGGCACACTCCTCGACAGGGAGCTTTGGGCCGTTGGGCGCTTCTAGCATGACTGGTCGCGCCGACTTTGCACAGTTCACTATCTGCGCAAACCAGCCAATGTCGAAGGCCCCGCCCCTTTAGGGACGAGGCAACCACATCAGGGCTCAAAACAACCCGACGCGCGGCTCGAAGTTTGAGATGATCAACTCGGCCGCATCCGTCGCCCCACCTGCCGAGACGGTGTATTTCAGCGCCACCTCCTCAAACCGGAAGGCCGCGAAGATCTCGCGGATCTCCGGCCGATCGTTGATCGACAGGATGAACTTGCCGCGGATCCCGGCCAGCTGATCGGCCATCGCCTGGAAGTGTTCACGCTCGAACATGCCTTTGCCGTAGTCGCTCTCCCCTCCCCAATAGGGCGGATCGAGGTAAAACAAGGTCTGCGCGCCATCATAGCGGGCGATCAGATCGGACCAGTCCAAGTTTTCGAAGATGACGCTTTCCAGCCGCTCGTGGGCGGCGTCCAGGAGCGGCTCCAGCCGGGACAGGCTGAAGCGGGCCGGACGGTCAGCCGCAACTCCGAAGACGCCGCCGGGCTTGCCACCGAAGGCCTGCCGCTGAAGGTAGAGGAACCGAGCCGCGCGCTGCAGGTCGGTCAGGGTTGCAGGATCGGTCTTGCGCAGGCGCTCGAACTCCCGGCGCGAGGCGATCTGATAGCGCATCACCTGCAAGAGCTGCGGAAGGTGCTGTTGCAGGATACGGAACAGATTTGTGATTTCACCATTGAAGTCGTTTGCGACTTCACATTGCGGGCGCCAGCTGCGCCGCAGGAAGACACCGCCCATACCGACAAACGGCTCTGCATAGGTGGTGTGCTCAACGGATTCGATCCGCTCGATGATCTTGGCGCTCAGGGCTTTCTTGCCGCCAAGCCAAGGGGCTACGGGCGCGGCAGGCCGCACCTTTGTCATTGTTGTCATTTGTGATTCCAGAATATGTAGCGCCCACTCTCGCGAGAGTCGGGCGACATCTTCTGTAGGGTATGTCGGCGCAGCCTCTTTGAACGGTTGGCTGCGTGGGAAAGGGTGTTAGCGCACCCGATCCCCCCGCCCGACAGGCGGAAGGATCCGTGTCACGGGTGGGGGAGCGGGCCTTAGCGCCCTGCCCCGATTTCCTTCAGCTTACCAACCACCAGGCGGCGCAACACCGCCTCACTGGGCCGCAGCTGCGCGATGGCATCGGGAACCGACTCGCGGGCATAGGTCACGGCCTGCTCGACCAACACATCCTTTCCGGCGCCGGGACCGTCCTCGATCGCGGCGCGGATACCGCTCATCAGGGCGCTGTGCAGGGCCTCGCGGTGGCGGGCCTCGATCTCAAGGCCGAAGCGTTGTTTGGCCACCTTGGCGGCGCCGCCGATCAGCACTGTAAGAAGTAAGCTCAGACCACTGATCAGCGCGGGCTGAAGCTGTTGCAGAATGTCATTCCAGTTCATGGGTTAGTCCTCTGTTTTGAAGTGGGAAGAAAGCGGTCGGCGGATCAGCCAGCCAGCCAGGGCAGGAACCGCGCGAGGAAGGCGCGGATCCCGGTGGTTTCGGATGTGGGTTTCGGAGGCGCGATGGGCGGCACAGCCACCAGGGCCGCGTGCAGGGCGGCATGGGATTTCGGGCCGGGGATGCCATCCACTTTCAGCCCGGCCGCGCGCTGGAAGGCCCGCAGATCCTTTGCGCCGTATCCCAGCAGCACCAGCTGGGCGCGCAAGGTCCAGCGTTTGCGTTCAGAGAGATGATTGTAGCCGCCGTTGATCCGGCGCGTGACGGCCCGGATATCGCCCCGATCGGCCAGTGGGTTCAGGCCACGTTCGGACCAGTACCAGAGCGGCCCCAGCCCCTCCCACGGGTCGAGGTTCACGGCATCGGGATCCTTCTCAAAATCCGGCGCAGTGCGATCGAGGCGGCGCACCCAGGCAGTGAAGGCGCGGTAATTGGCCCGCCCGGTGATCTGCATGCCGGTGCGGCCCCGGAACCTGTAGCCATCGCCATCACGCTCCGGCGTATTGCCAAGATCCGTGCGGGTGTCATAGCGCGCCTGCGCCCCGGTCGGGCCCCAGATTTCCCGGTCATAGCGGAAGGCGCCATTTTCCAGCAGCACCTGCCCCAGCAGGTAGGTCAGCCGGTGGGGTTGGTTCAGGCCTAGATCGTATCCGTGGCGGTTCAGGGTCAGCAGGAAGGACTGCGCATTGCGCGCCTGGTTGCTGACCGGCGCGATCGGGCCGGTGATCTTCTGCAGGGTTTCAAAGGTGAGAATGTCAGGCATGGAAAGTCTCCAATGCAAAAGCCCCGCGCAAGGGCATCCTTGGCGGGGTGGTTTCAGGGTTCGGGGGATCAGGTCAGGGTTTGGCGCGGGTCAGCCATTTGGCCAGCAGCACCTCGGCGCCACGCGGGCCGATATAGGCAGCAAGGGCGACAATGCCGGTGCTGACCGTGGCACTGGCGCCAAGGTAGCTGGCGATCGCTTCCCCGATGATGGCCATGCCAAAGGCCACCGGGATTTCCCAGAGAAGCTCCGGGCCGAAGAAGCGGCGCTGCCCTTTGCGCACCTCGCCGGAATGCCACATCAGGCGACCGATCGCGGCGCCCACCAGCGTCGTTGCAGCGCCGCCGATCAGATTGGACAGCCAGTCCACCAGGCCAGGTTCCGTCATCTCACCAACCATTCTTCTACATCCGCGCTCACATCGCGCATCTTGATCCAGCGCGAACCCGTGGGCTGCCCTTTGAGGAGCCGCAGTTTGCCCATAAGGCCCACCGTGTCCCATTCCGGCCGGTCGGCGCGCGGCGTGTATTCCTGTGAAGGGTCATAATCCGGGTTCAGCTTGCGGCGCTGCTGCGTGACGCGCTCGGCATCGGCCGGAACCGTGACGCCATCCGGCACCTCGTCAGCTGCATAGCTGTGCTTTTCCTCCTTGGTGGTTTCCTCTTGAACCTCGACCATGCGCGGCTCACGGTGGATCAGCTGGCTGCCATTGCCGCCCAAAACAGGTGCCCCGCTTTCATCCACCAGCGGGAACTCATCGAACAGCGGCACCTGCACTGTTTCGGTCACAACGGTTTTAACCGCCACGCCATCCACCACCTCGATCACCTCGCGGGTGCGCTCCTGCGCTTCGCTCGCCTGTTTCTGAAACGTCTCGGTTTCGGTGACGACCTCGGACCAGCTCAGCGCCTCGTAGTCTTCCCAGATGTAGGCCCCGAAGGCGTCCTTGAGATACTTGCCCTTCCAGCGATCAATATCTCCGTCACCGATCACGGATGGGTTGGCAGAGATGACGCCGATCGGATCTTCACCGGGCAGTGCCAGCCGGATCTTGTCACCATCCAGAACAACAGAGAGCCCCCTCCTGTCTTCGCCAGCAAGGTTCCCATCCACCCATTCGAAGTATTCCGCATAGTCCGCGCCGCCGCCTGTGAACCCAACGTCTGAAGTGACCGTGCCATCGCCGCGCACCCGAAATTCTGCATCAGAACCTCCGTTGCTCCGAGCATCGATGAGATCGAACGCAGAAGACCCAGCACGCGAAGTTCTCACCAAGAGCGTGTCGCCGGTAAAAGAG